>DJVY01000171.1:2475-5136 GCA_002440885.1 Bacteroidales bacterium UBA6244 | reverse complement strand
GACTATATCTGGGATGAATGGTGGAATGGACGCCAGGGACTGGTTTATTCACAATACTGGTCGCAAACAGCTTATACTGAAGAAAGCCGTTTCGAACCCCGCGTGAATATCACCAACTCTTATTGGGGATTTTTCTATACCAACATGATGGACCTCCAAAACATCATCGAGTTAAACACCAACGAAGACACCAAAGGAACTGCAGCTGCCAGTGGACCCAATGAAAACCAGATAGCTGTAGCCCGTATCATGAAGGCGTTCACGTTCCACATGATGACCGACATTTGGGGTGATATCCCTTATTTCGATGCCCTGAAAGGAATTGAGAATACGGCTCCAACCTTCACCAAACAGCAGGAAATTTATGCTGACCTGCTTAAGGAACTTACCGAGGCTCAGGCCATGATTGTTCCCGGTAACATTTATGGTGACATTATTTATGGTGGCGACATGACCAAATGGAAAAAGTTTGCCAACTCGCTCCGTATGCGTATCGCCCTGCGTACTTCAAAAGTAGACCCTGACTACAAAGCAAAAGTTCAGGCTGCTATTGATGCCGGCGTTTTCGAAAGCTACGAAGATGATGCCTACTTCCAATTCGACAACATCGCTCCCGGGTATAACCCATTGTATGAAGCCATCGTGGTTAGTGGTCGTCCACCGGATTTCGCAGTTAGCGAATTTATGATCAATACCCTGATTGGGTTGAACGACCCGCGTTTGTCAGTGTATGCTGAAAAAGCTGTGGCTTTTGACACCACAGCCACACCCTACCGCGGATTACCTTACGGTTTGAACGCTACCGAAGCTCCTGCCGTAGCAGGTCCTGGAAGCCAGAATGTTTCCCTGCCATCGAATTCCACCGTTGTTATTCCTAATGCAAAAGGCTGGATGATGACTTATGGTGAAGTATGTTTCATTAAATCTGAAATCATGGGATGGGATCAAACCGAATACGAAAAAGGTATCGAAGCTTCTATGTTAACCTGGGGCGTTGATCCTGCAGATGTGGCCACTTATTTAACCACCGTTCCCGCTGCCAGTGCTGAAACTGTTGCTACCCAAAAATGGCTTGGCATGTACATGCAAGGCAACCAGGGATGGTTCGAGTACAGGAGAACAGGATATCCTGCTATGTCAGGTTGTGTTGCCGGTCCTCTAGGCGACATTGGCGACAGAATCGTTGCCTCCAGACTTTTCTACCCAGAACGTGAGCAAGTAACCAATGGCGCTAACTACAATGCCGCCGTTGCTCAGCAAGGTCTCGATCAACTCTTTACAAGAGTTTGGTGGGATAAATAATACTTTTATCCACAAAAAAAAAGAGGCTGTCTCGCAAGGACAGCCTCTTTTTTTATTGTGGGTCGCCAACTATTGAAACTCCTTAGGAACGCCACAAATCATAACGAATTTGTCGGTGGTGGAAGCATTTCTGTACTGGTGCTTCTCGTTAGGGAGAACCAAAGCAAAATCCCCCTGCCTGATAAACTGCTTCTCACCCAGCTCGTTAACCAAATAGCCCTCCCCTTCAATTACATAGTTCATATGCTCGTAAGGGTGTTGGTGATAAGGAGTATACCCCTCAGGATTTAACGAAAAAACACGATAAGCATAAACCGGAGCCCCGTCTTCGGTAGCCAGCGGTATTTGTTTCACAGCACCTACAGCACCTTCCATGGTAACCGCTTTTGCCGGAACATCTGATAATGAAATAATTTTCATGTGATGAATAGTTTTGTTGAGTTAATTTAGTTTTTAAGCGTGGATAAAAATTGATCGTTGGTATAAATCCAGAACAGAGGCTGCCACATCACCTTATCTCCGTAGTCGTCGCGGCGTGCAATGGGTGCTATCCCATAGATCGTTTTTTCAAACTCAAGGGTCTCCGGATCTAAAGCCCAGCTCTCTAAAAACCTGATCCGTTTGATGTCTGAGCGTTCAATCGTACGGATAATAAGAGAATCGTAAAGCTCATAAGGAGGATCTACTTCCTTGAAAGTGACCAACAGCGTATCAGCAAACAACTGCCTTACCTCTTCTGGAGTTAGTGGGTTGTTAAAATAATCGTAGGCCTGAAATTTTCCGTCCAGCACGCCATCGATAAGCAAATTGGTTAGTTTTTCACGCTCCGGGCCTACCAAATTCTGAATCCACCAATCGTACTCAGGTTCAGGGCTCTCGATATTTACGTCATACTGGATTTTCTCTGTAATGATTTGCTTCTTGTTTTGTGTGCAAGAAGTCACTAAAATAAAAAGAGAAAGAATAAGAAAAGGAATCAGGGATTTCATAGTCTTGATTTTGGGGCTAAAATTAGTTATTTTTACCAAAAAAGAAACGTACTCATGCGGCGAATATTGTTTTCTTCAGTTTGGCTACTCTGCTTCCATTTTGGGGTTGCTCAGGTAATCCCCATCGACAGGATTGCTGATTGGAATCTGTCCGCATCCAATCACCACTTTGTTGAACCCGACAATGTTGTCAACGTGCTCGATATTGGGGCTTTAGGGGATGGCGTAACCGACGATTATCCTGCCATTCAGTCGGCGATTGAATCCTTCCAGGGACGCTCAGGAATTGTTTTTTTTCCACCGGGTGATTACCTGATAAAATCCTCTATCACACTCACCGACAGCATTGTATTACAGGGTGAGTCTTCTG
>DJVY01000171.1:0-2359 GCA_002440885.1 Bacteroidales bacterium UBA6244 | reverse complement strand
CTGGAAAGCCCGCTCCGCATCGAACTTGATCCTGAACTTAACCCGGAGGTTCGCCCCTTAGACCCAATCGTAAACGCAGGAGTTGAATGTCTGAAAATTGTCCGCAAGGATGCTCCCGATACAGGATCAGGATACAACATCAGTTTTGCATTTGCCTCGCAATGTCGTGTGCTGGGAGTAGAGAGCGATAGCAGCGTTGGCAGCCATATCCACCTCACCAATTCAGCCAACATCAGCATCAGGGGTAATTATTTTCACAATGCCTTTACTTACGATGGCACGGGGACAAGAGGCTACGGCGTAACCCTATCCTTGCATACCAGCGAATGTTTAATTGAGAACAACATTTTCAAAAAGTTACGCCACGCCATGATGGTCAAAACAGGTTCAAACGGCAATATTTTCAGCTACAATTATTCAATTGAACCTTATCGATCGGAGACAATTCCTGACTTTTCGGGCGATATTAGTCTGCACGGGCATTATGCCTTTGCCAACCTTTTTGAAGGGAATATTATACAAAACATCATTGTTGATCACTATTGGGGACCATCCGGACCATGGAATACCTTTTTCAGAAATCGCGCTGAGCTCTACGGTCTGTTCATGACCAGCAGCGACACCACCATGACCAACGACCAGAATTTTGTGGGCCTAGAAATTCCCAATACGAACTTACTATACGGCCTGTATTTCCTTACAGGACAAGACCATTTTGAATACGGCAACAACGTAAGAGGCAACATGGTTCCACCAAACACCGACTCCTTGCCCGACGCCAGTTACTATTTGTTACAGAAACCTGCATTCTGGAAAAATGACATCTGGCCATCCATAGGAACACCCGTTGCTTTTAACACAGGAAGCATTCCGGCCAAAGACCGTTACGTGAGCGGATCAGCACTTACTGTTTGTCCTACTGACAGCATCCCGACCTTTATGCAAGATTCGGGTCAGAGACCGGACTTCCTAATATGGCCCAATCCTGCTACAGACTTCGTTTTCATTCGCGCAGACCAAATTGGATCAGTGGAAATTCAACTACTATCCCTTCATGGCCAAACCATTGTTAAAGCAAAAGAACACCCGGACGGACAAAACCCAATCAGCCTGACGATTCCATCCGGAGTAAAACCAGGATATTATTTCCTAATAATAAATCAGGGTAACCAACGAACCATCCACAAATTAATGATAACAAAACAATGAACATCACGCAACCCACCTTACTGATCGACAGCTCGAAAGTAAGGATGAACATCCGGAACATGAAACAAAAAGCTGACCGCCACCATGTGTTGCTGCGTCCGCATTTTAAAACCCATCAAAACCTGGAGGTTGCCGAAATCTTTCGCAAAGAGGGTATCGAAAAAATAACCGTTTCCTCCATAACAATGGCGAAGCAAATGGCCGAAGCCGGCTGGACTGACATCACAGTAGCTTTTCCATTTAACATGAGAGAGATAGAAGATTTAAACCAATTTAATCCTGCCATCCATATTAACCTGCTTGTTGATTCCATGCTGCAAGTCAGGTTCTTAAATAAACATTTAAGGCAAAATCATGTTGTTTTTATTGAAATAGACACAGGGTATCACCGAACAGGATTACAAGTAAACGATCCTGAAATTGCCGGGATGCTGCTGGAAATCGCCTCTTCTACTGTTTTACAAATGGGCGGATTTCTGACCCACGCCGGACAAACTTATCAGGCGAGAGGAAAGAATGAAACCCTGGAAATTATGGAGGAATCTCGTGAGCAGTTAGTCAGACTAAAACAGCGGTTTCAGCGCTATCATCCCGGTTTCATCCTTTCGTATGGCGACACGCCATCGTGCAGTATGAGCGAAGATTTTCGTGATTTTGATGAAATTCGTCCGGGTAATTTCGTCTACTACGATGTGATGCAGTATCATTTGGGAGCATGTTCACTTTCCGAAATTGCAGTTGTCGTGGCTTGCCCGGTAGTTTCGGTGATGAAAACACGCAGCGAAATGGCCATTTACGGTGGGGCTGTCCACCTCTCAAAGGAATACATTGCCGCCGACGATGGCTTTAAACTGTTCGGTTATGTGGTGCGATTAAACCAGGCATTTGGCTGGACCGAAACAATACCCGGAGCCTATGTTTATCAATTGTCCCAAGAACACGGACTAATAAAAATGCCCGAAAAGGAACTGGCGCTGTTTCAACCTGGTGATTTGGCAGGTATACTGCCCATACACTCCTGTCTTACGGCCAATCTGTTAAAAAACAAGACGGTTCTCCTCTAACACAAGGGAATCGCAAACCAAGTCCCAAAAGGGGTGCTAGGCTAACAGTACACCCATATCATATTAACTCAAGTTTCGCAGTTAAA
>DJVY01000099.1 GCA_002440885.1 Bacteroidales bacterium UBA6244 | reverse complement strand
CACAGAGAAAATTTCGGTTTAGGAATGGAATCGGTAATGAAAAGTATTTCAATGTCATTTATGTTTGATAACAATTTAATTATCTGATTTTCACTAAATAGGTTTAACTGCGAAACTTGAGTAAATAAGCACCAATCAATGAACAGTTTAAAACGCCTAACACTGTCCTGTAATCTCCCTGAACAATAAAGTTAAGTAGTATTTGGCTATTGGCTTATGGCTTACGGTTATTTGACCGGATGTGTTTCTTTTTTCACAGAATTACTTAACCTCTTATTCATGCTACTCTTCGCTCCTTCAATCTGGAGACGAGCTTGTTGATAACCATTAAAGGCCAACAGCCAAAGGCTTACAACGCCTACTCATCACTTGCATTTGGGATGGAAAAGCTGAACACGCTTCCTCTTTTTGTTCCGTCTTCTAGGTCATGTTCACTACTGGCAGCCCAAATTTTTCCTCCATGCTTATCAACAAATTCTTTACACAGGATAAGTCCCAGGCCGGTACCTTTTTCTTTGGCTGTTCCTGGGGTAGAAAAACTTTCATCAATACGAAACAATTTCTTTAAGGCTTCTTTGGGCATTCCAACACCTTCGTCGGTGACCGTAACGATAACCTCCTCAGCACTGCGACTGGTGCATATTTGAATATCCCCCCCCGGCAGACTAAACTTTACCGCATTTGAAAGCAGGTTTCTGAGGATGGTGCTCACCATTTGCCTATCAGCAAAAACATGGATATCGGAGTCCAGATTCGCTTGAAGGAATACCTCTTTTTGTCTACAAATAATGTCAAAAGCCGACACGATATCCTCCACCAGAGGAGAAAGGGCAAACCTGTCAGGCATAAAAGACATACGACCGGTTTGAGCCTGTGACCACTCCATCAGGTTTGTCAGCAAATCCATGGCGCGGTTTGAACTCTGGTAAATGATCTTTGCAAACTTGTCAATCCCCTTATAATCACGGTCATTAACCTGATCGACAAGAATTTCGCTTAAACCAATAATCGAATTAAACGGGCTCTTCAGGTCGTGGGCGATGATAGAAAAAAACTTGTCTTTGGTAGCATTTAGGGTGTGAAGTTCGCGGTTCAAGGATTCGACTTTAAATTCATCCTGCTTTTTTTCGGTAATATCCAGACAGTGACCGATATACCCAATAAATTCGCCATCGTTATTGTAACGAGGACAACCATCGTCGCGTAACCAACGGTACTGGTCATCGTGCCTGAGCAACCTGTATTCAATGCTGAAATTTTCCTTATTGTCGAACGCCGTTGAGTAAATATCCATGCACTGTTGGCGGTCATCGGGGTGCACGTTGGAAAGCCATCCGCTACCCATCTCCATTTCGATAGGGCGACCTGTGAATTTCAACCAGACATCGTTGAAATAAACACAATTTTTATCCTTTCCTGACGCCCAAATCAGGGCCTGACCGGAGTTGGCCAAAGTACGGTAATTGTTCTCACTTTCAATAAGTTCCTTCTCAAATTTCTTCTCCAGCGAGATGTCGCTGATGATAAGGAAAAGATGCGGCTCAAGTTGGCTTTCTTTGGTACCATCCGACATGCCATTGATTTTTCGCCCTGTAAACCTAACCCAAAAAGGCCGTCCACCTTTTCGCTTCATCCTCATTTCCATTCGCTTACCTTCCGGTTTACTAAAGAAAGAATTGAATCGGCCATGAAAAACTTTCACTTCATCATCGCACAAAAAATCAGACATCCTTACTTCAAGCAATTCCGATACTTCCATATTAATCATTTCAGCAAAGGTTTGATTTGATTGAATAATCAGACTATTCCGGTTCAATGTAACATACCCGACAGGCGCAAAATTATACAAGTTGGCAAATTGGTTTCGGGAATCCTGTAGTTGTTGTTGCGTGCGGCGAAGCTCTTCATTTTGTAATTCCAATTCAATTTGATACACTTTTAAATCGTGGATAATTCGATTAAAGTCCTCTATTGGCACATCAGTTTTATGATGGGTAGTTTTACTTAGTTTACGCTCTGCATCTTCCCGGAGCTTCTTTAATCTCTCGTCCATCACTTAGCTTTTAATTCATTCCTTTGGTTTTTGTAATATCATGAAAGGTGGTATAAACCTGAAAAGGCTTTTTCTCCCCTTCGTGGAACATCGGCACAGCATTGACATTAATCCATGCGGTATTGTTGATTTTCGGATTAAACACGCCCATGACCACATCGATCACCTTTTTTCCTGATTGCAGGGCAACCATGGAAGGATGCTCTTCACCTGGAAATGGTGAGCCATCTTCACGCATAGCACGCCAATCAGGATCGATTGATTTTTTACCCTGCATCTGCGCCAGAGTCAACCCCAAAATTCTCTCAGCAGCGGGATTGGCAGATGTGATTCTTCCATCGGCATTTTGGTAAACAACACCAAGTTCCATGGTTTCAAACAAGGTTCTGAAGCGCTCTTCAGATACTTCAAGTTTTTCTTTCGACCTGCTGCTTTCGGTTACATCCACAAAAGAAACCACAATACCTGAATAGGTAGCCGGGCCAATGAGATAGGGCTCAACACGCATCATGTAAATGCGACCATCTTGCGCTTTTACTTCTCTGTCAATGGTTTTTTGCCCGGCATGAACTTCCTTGATGGTTTTTACCGGATCGAAGTCGAGCAGGTAGTGCGTAATGTGTGTGATAGGCCGTCCCACGTCATTCGACAACATGCTGAATATCTTGACAATGTTGGGGCTAAAGCGCCTTACTTCCAGGTTTTCGTCCAACAACAACAAGCTGATCTGTGTTGTACTGAGTAAGTTCTCGATATCGTTGTACAACTCGGTCAACTCAATAATCTTACTTTGATATTCGGCATTTACAGTAAACAGCTCTTCGTTTGTCGATTGAAGCTCCTCGTTTGTTGACTGCAATTCTTCATTGCTGGCAAGCAATTCTTCGTTGGTAGCCTGAAGCTCTTCATTCGATGTTTCAAGTTCTTCGATGGTAGCCTGCAGGTTTTCACGGGTAAACTGCAAATCCTGTTCCAGGTCGCGGAGATGTTCTTCGGCTTCACGCGTCAGGTCGAACGACTGAAAATGCATAGGATCAGGCAAATCTGACTTTCTGATTTCCCCGATAATCACGGCTACCAATTCTTCCTGGCCTTTTTTCTGAAACAGAGGAACTATCCGCAACTCTACCAGTACTTCAGTGTTATTCTGCTGTACGCGGATGTTTGTAAAACGAACCTCTTTGTGCTGGCGGAACACTTTTTGAATTCCGGTAGTGATAGGAACAGAGAGCTCCTTTACGGCCATTTTGGTGATGTTGTTCACCAGCTTGCCTGAAGGCACTTTAAAATAATGCTGTGGGTCGCCCATGGTGTGCAATACCTCCATTTGTTCGTTCACAATCACCGACAAAGGCAGGTACTCACCTGAAACAGTCTGGATAAATCGATCCAGAATTTTCTCCTCCTCATTGGCACGCAGTGTTCGCCTTATACCGGCATATTGATTACGAATTTCCCGACTTCGGGTGTCGGTTACCGACAGAAGATGCGATGAGTCGGTCATTTGTTTTGATTTTCCTTTCGATCGGTATATTTTATATTTGGAGTCAATGGTCTCAAAATAGTCACTCATTTCACCCGTGGTCTCACTTGTGCCGAGCATTAGAACACCATTAGGAATCAGTGAGAAATTAAAAAACTCAAACACTTTGCGTTGCAAAACAGGTTGCAAATAGATTAAAAAATTCCGGCAACTGATCAGGCTGATGTTTGTGAACGGCGGATCTTTTATCACATTATGTTGAGCAAAAACGACCATCTCACGAATGGCCCGCGTGATTTGATAGCTATCTTCCCGTTTAAAAAAGTATTTCGACAACAGTTTTGGTGACAAGTCGGCCGCAATGCTTTCGGGATAAACCCCTGCTGCGGCAAAGTGAATGGCGTCGCGGTCGATGTCGGTAGCAAATATCTTCACCTCCACTACCGTCCCCATGTCTTCCATGCATTCGCGGGCAAGCATGGCCAGGCTGTAGGCTTCTTCTCCTGTTGAGCAGGCCGCTACCCAAAAACGTACCTCATGCTTTAGTGCCGACTGCAAAATGGCAGTCATTTCTTTTCTGCAAAGCACATCAAAAGCCTCCTTATCACGAAAAAAGCTGGTTACGCCAATAAGCAGCTCCCGATACAAAACGTTTACTTCTCCCGGGTTTTGAACAAGATAATTTACATAAGTATTGATGTCTTCTGTCTGCACCACAGCCATACGACGCTCAATCCGTCGGTTAATGGTGCTGGGTTTGTAATAGGTAAAATCAACTTTGCATTTTTCTCTTAGGACAGAGAATATTCTGGTCAGGCCATCATCATCACCTGATAAAACAGTTTCTGACCGCAGGTTTTTCGAGGCATACGGATGTTTTGCGAAAGAAATCAGCTGAGCAGGCATTTCTTCTGGGGAAAGAATATAGTCTATTAACCCGGTGGAAATGGCCGCTTTAGGCATCCCATCAAATTTGGCGGTATCCTCTTTCTGCACCATAGCCATGCCACCATGCTCCTTTATAGCACGCAAACCCCTTGTCCCATCGCTTCCTGTTCCGGATAAGATGATACCAATGGATTTTTCAGCCTGATCCTCAGCCAACGATTTAAAAAACACGTCAATTGGTAAATTCACGCCAAGAGAATGATCCTGCTCTGACAGAAAAAGTTTCCCGTGAAAAATGGTCAGATTTTTCTTTGGAGGGATAAGGTATACATGATCCGGCAAGATCACTAATCCATCTTCGGCCCGTTGCACAAGCATGGCTGTTTTCTTCGAAAGCAACTCCACCATCAGGCTTTTATAGTCGGGCGAGAGATGTTGAATGACTACGAAAGCCAATCCGGTATTGGCCGGTATGTTGGTGAAAAAGCTTTCGATGGCCTCAAGTCCTCCTGCAGAGGCACCAATAGCAACGTAATAGATTGGCTTTTCTGGGGGAGAAACATCCAAACCCTTTTTCCCTGTTTTTTTCTCTGAGTTTTTTTTCATGGCACGTAAATATCCGATAAAATGAGCTGCCTAAAATTAGACAATTTTTTTTATTCGGAAATACGCTTGTGTTATTTTTTTTTCAAGTGACAAGAAAAGTGCTGATCAGACCTGATGTGGTAATGAAAAATAAAACGAACTACCAGAGCCAAGTCGACTGGAAGCCCAGATTTTTCCGTTGTGTTTTTCGATAAACTCCTTACACAGAATCAACCCCAGTCCGGTTCCTTTTTCTTTGGCCGTGCCGGGCGTGGAGATGCTGCTGTCAATTCTAAACAGATTCCTGAGGGTGACGTCCGACATGCCGATGCCGGTGTCTTGAACCGCTACCACCACCTCTTCAGGGTTTTGCACAACTGATACGATGATTCTACCACCGGGATGCGTGAACTTAATCGCATTGGAAATCAAATTCCTCAACACTGTGCTGATCATCGATATATCGGCCATAACAGGCACTTGAGGTTGCAATTGGATTTCAATTTGAATCTGTTTTGAAGCAGCTGCATCTTTAAGTAAAGGGATTACCTCATGAATTAATTCGGGCATGTTAAACAATTCAGGAAAAAACTCCATGCGACCGGTTTGTGACCTGGACCATTCCATCAGATTCATCAACAAGTCCATTGCCCGCTTCGATGACTCCTGAATAATTTCGGCGTATTTCCCAATTCTGCTCATGTCCTTGTTCTTCATTTGTTCAACAAGCAAATCACTGAATCCAAGTATAGAATTAAATGGAGATTTGAGGTCGTGCGCAATAATGGAGAAAAACTTGTCTTTTTGGGCATTAAGGCTCTTAAGCTCAGCATTTTTCAACCGCAGTTCTTGTTCTGCTTTTTTACGGGCAGTTATATCCTGGATAAGCACATAGCGGCTTTTTTTGCTCTGGGCAATTACGGTATGAGCGGTAACCCTGACATCGATGACTTCTCCATTTTTTTTCACATGTTGCCATTCTCCGTTTGTCAGACCTGATTTTTCATGCAATAAAGAATTTGAACTGACTTCTGCCAATGGAGGATGATAGACCAGGTTACCTATTGGCAACTTTAAAAACTCCTCCTCTGAATAGCCATAAAGCTTCACCATGGCCTCATTAACTTCTGTAATGCTGTTGGCATCGATGTCGTAGATGAGCATAGGCTGAGGGCTGTTCCCGAACATCAGCCTGTATTTTTCCTCGCTTTTGGCCAGGGCATCAGTTATCTGTTTTCGTTCGGTGAAATCGCGGAGTATGCCCTCATGAAATTGTATTTCGCCTTTGTCGTCGGTAAGATACCAACCGTGATCTTCCACCCACAACTCCGACCCATCCTTTTTTCTGAGTCTGTACACGCCAAGCTCTTTCATTTGGTCAAGGAGAAGCACACTTTCGCGCTCGTCGGGATGAAAATACAAATCTTTTTTTATGTCGATGGCCATCAGCTCCTCACGACTGGCATAACCGAGCATGTCTACCATAGCTTGATTTACCTCAACAAAGCGGCCATCACGTGTACTCCTGTACAAACCATCCGGCATGCGTTCGATTAGCTGATGACAATAGGATTCATTCTGATCCCGTTGCTGTATTTGTTGCTTTAGATCAGCAACTTCCCTCGACAAGACTGACGTTATCTCACCAACATCAATTCCTGCTGTTGCTATCTTTTTATAAAGCTCTTCCTTGGCTTCTGATCGAAGGTTTTTCATATCATACAATTTCAATCCAAGCTTCCTTTTTTAGCACAAATACAAGTCCTGTAGTTTTGGCGCATGTGGGAAAACAAGCTAAAAACACATGAAAAGCTATTAACTATACCATGCAGATTTTCAACAATTTAAAATACAGGCTCGACAAAATTAGTCAAATGATTTTACTTTCGGTTATAAAAACTGCATTTTAAGCAATAAAAGTTATTAACTGACAACCATCAAGTTATCAACCAACACACCACCGAAAACCTGAAGATCCAGGAAGGATGCTTTTGTGTATGGTAAATAAGGGCACAAAAAAAGTCCCGCAGTTGCGGGACTTTAAACCTTAAATGTAGGGTATAATATAAACTAAGCCAGTCTTACATTAACTGCATTTAATCCTTTTCTTCCTTCTTCAAGGTCAAAAGTAACTTCATCATTTTCACTGATCATGTCCTTTAAACCGTTTGAATGTACAAAATACTCCTTAGACGAATCGGCGTCTTTGATAAAACCGAAACCTTTGGTGTCATTAAAAAATTTTACTGTTCCTTTATTCATTATGTGATATTTAAATGTGGTGCAAAAGTACAATGTTTTTCTATGGAAATGGCCTTTTTTTAAATATTGTAGAAATATTTTTCCTTAAGCACATCTATTCACCTGTATATATGCACTTTATGAATTATTAGGGATCAAATTTAATTTTTTTACTGATGGTTTTTCACGTTTTAAATCAGCATTTTAAGTCAAATGTCTATAAAAACATGTCAATATTCTTAAAATTTATTTTAAAACGATTTCAAAAAATGACAATTTTTTGAAATATTTTTATTTTTTTATCAAAGCGAGCAAAAAAAGAACTACTTTAACCGAAAATTTAGGGGCATATACTAAGCTTGGTATTCACTGTATAGCGCAGTACAAAAAAAAAGATCATGTACGATAAAAAACAAGTCACCTTTCCTTCACCTAATTTATCTAAACTTCAGGTAGTAGTAATCGACTACCGAACTAAGATTTACATTGCAATTGATGCTGACCCTATTGAGGCTAAAGAGAAGTATCTGGCACGTACAGGAAGAAAAGCCTGATTCATGGCCATTTCAAAAAAGATTTCATTTATAGGACTGAAGTTATTGGCAAGTTCAGCAACCAAGTTCACAAACAACCCTTCGAATTTCGCGTTAGTTGGTAATCAGCTTAAAACCTTTGCGTAAGATTTATATAAACGCGCTGGTAGCTATAGTCATCATCAAAAGTGCCTTCAAAATTCAGAGAGCCAAAGAGTTTCTGCATGATACGCCAGGTAAGGTTGAGTTCGGCCATATTTTGATTTAGAGCCGATTCGGAATGACTAAAATCGTATTGCACATACCTGTACCCAATTCCGCCATCCAGGCGAGCAGGAATCAATTCCTTATTCATCCCGATACTAAAGATTTTTCCTGACAGGTAAGCTGTTTCGAGGAAAGTAGCAGAAAGGGTAACAGAGGAGTTAATCACCGGCAAACGACTCAGAGTAACAAAAGCATAAAGATTTTTCGTTGGCAGAGGGTCTTGTAAGCGGAAACGGTAGCCGGTTTTTACACCTGTAAAAACATTTCTTCCTGCACGATAGTTTACCTGAAGCAGATATCCCTGAGTGCCATCCGTATCCAGCAGACGCTCGATAAAATCCCTGTCGTAGGTTGCATAATAGACTACATTTTCCCGGTTACTGTACGAAACGGTGACCGAGAGGGGTTTTATAATCCGATAGCGTAACGACAAGTACAAATTCGACAGGTTAAACGTATTGCTCTTTTTCTCGTTCACCTTTTTATAGAGGTCGAATTCGGCACTCCCAAAGAAATACAGGTTGGATATGAGGGTGTTCACATGCTGGATATAGGCAAATCGCCTGTCAGTTGCCCCTCCGTTTTCCTGCTCCATGATGGCCAGGGTGGTTTGGGCCATCCCTTTTTCTTTCCGGAATTCATGCCCCAGATATCCTCCAAACTGCAATAAATTCAGGTTAAAGCTGTAATTCAGATTATCAGGTCTGCTCCCGGCTACTAATCCAATGGTGAACGCACCCCAGCCCATTTCGTACTGTAAGCCGTCTATCGCTCCAACACTCGAAAGCCTTGGGTTAATTTTCCGACCTAACCAGAGCCTGTAATTTTCTGAGAACTGATAATTGAGTGCTAAGCTATATATTTTCAATCCATTGAAAATATCATCCTTTATTTCATCCCATTCGCCACTGCGGTGGACAAAAGAAAAATAACTTTCTAATGAAAGTTTTGAATCATTTATATTTCTGGCATTCAGCGAAAAAGTATAGCGCATGCGTTGCGAATTTCCTCCCGGCGAATCAGAGAAATTTAAATAGGAGCTAACCCCTACCCGTCCGGATATTTTTTGTTTGATAGCCGGAGCTTGGGTTTCCGTTTTTTCATTTTCTTCAACCAACGGAATTTCCTGCCCGGGTTGTGTATCCTTTACCTGACTTTCCTCTGCAACCGTTTCTGCCGACTGCACAGATCTGCTAATCAGTTTATCGCCCACAACACCTGTATATTCGCCAAGGGGTTTGCAAACAGCGGAGATGGACGAAAGGCTGGAGATGGTAAGTACAGGCATCATTTTTCCATCCTGATCGATAAACAAAGTATCGCCTGGCTTTAGGTGTTCGGTTGAAGTATAACGGACATACACATTTTGGGAGGTGACGTACGAAACAGCCCCCTCTGGAACAGCAGTTTTAGTTTGGGCATTGGTATACAGCCCCATGATAACGAATAGTAAAAGCAACAGATACTTCATAACTTAGAGATTAATCGTTATACCGTTTTGGAAAAATACGTGCCGAGCTGCCATTTGGATGGCAATTAAAACAAGCATCGCTGTTGTACTGATAACCTGAAACACCCTGATGCTCATCGTTCATATCGGTCTGGTTATGCTCATGGCAATCGATGCAGCTAAACGAGGCATAATTAGACGGATTGGTATGGCAATCGGCGCAACTGGTCCATTCGTTTCGGTGTTCCCCGCTGTATATGGGGAAATACTGCCCATCATGATTAAAGGTGGACGGCACCCACACGCTTTGTGTATGACACGACTCACAATCGGTAGGGAACTGTGCTGACGCATGGGGCGGGTCATTGGTTTGGTTGTAATCGTTTTGATGACAGCCATAACAGGTATTGGGCGTACTGTTGTAGTCTCCGCTGTGGCATTCTGCACAATTGTTGGCTATCCCCAGGTGAGCGCCAGCCAACAAATAATACTGATCATGTATAGAGAAAGTTGCCGGATTCCAACCAGGATTGGTGGTATGGCAATCCTCACATTCGGTAGTGATACCGATGGTGTTGTGGTTGGGATTGGAAGTCTGGCTGTAATCTGTCTGATGACAATCGCCACAAATCATGGTTGTTCCTGCATATCCATTTTGATGGCAGGCTGAGCATTCCGTTGTATTGTGAGCTCCTGTGAGAGGGAAATTGGTGGCATTATGATTAAACCCGCCTTCAGCGCTGCCGGTAGGGTGACAGGCGAAACAGGCTTCGCTTGCATACTCATATCCCGGTATCCCTCCATGTTCATCGTTCATGTCGGTCTGGTTGTGCTCATGGCAATCGATGCAGCTAAATATGGCATAACTGGCTGGGTTGGTATGACATTCGGTACAGCTATTCCATTCACCCTGATGCTCTCCAGAATAAATGGGGAAATATTGTTCATCATGATCAAAAGTGGCAGGTTGCCAGGCTTCGGTAGCATGACAGGTTTCGCATTCGGTTGAAAACTGAGCGGCTTGATGTGGGGGATCAGTGGTTTGATTGTAATCGTTACTGTGGCAGCTAAAACATAGATTTGGCGTGTTCACATAGCTGCCTTCATGGCAGGCAAAACAATCGGTGGATATGCGTCCGTGAGCTCCCGTGAGCGTGTAATAATTATCATGGATAGGAAAAGTGGCCGGTTTCCATTCGGGCAAGGTGGTATGGCACAAGTCACAATCCGTAGTGATTCCAATGGCGTTATGTGGTGGGTTTGAGGTTTGCGTAAAGGCGACTTCATGACAATCGTAACAAACGGTAGAAGTTCCTGAATAACCATTAACATGACAATCTGAACATTCAACACTGGTATGCGCACCCGTTAAAGGGAAAGCCGACAAGTTGTGGTTAAACCCTCCTTCGCCACTGCCTGTGGGGTGACAATCGAAGCAGGCCTGACTTTCGTAGAGATACCCTCCAACATCGCTGTGTTCATCATCCATATCCGGTTTGTTGTGCTCATGACAGTCGATGCAGGTAAACTGGGCATAGTTTGCGGGGTTTTGATGGCAGTCGGTGCAGCTGACCCACTCTCCATTGTGCTCACCTGAATATATTGGGAAAAATTGGGCATCATGCTGATTAAAGTCGGCTGGCTTCCATCCGGGGATGGTGGTGTGACATTCGTTGCAAGTTAACGAAAGTCCAATAGCGGAATGATTGGGGTTTGAGGTGGTCTGGTAATCCTGCTCATGACAGGAAAAACAATCAGATGAAATGTTTGAATAAGCTGTGCCTTGGGTATGACATTGAAAGCAATCGCCAATGGCATGACCCTGAGTCAGTGGAAAAAAGCTATGGTCAATACCAGCACCTGACCACGTGAACATATTCATATAATGACATTCGATGCAATTTGTTGAATAGCCGGCTGTTACATGATTTGGATTCTGCGTCTGGTTATAGTCTGTTTGATGGCAATCGATGCATTCAATGCCCAAAGGCTCAAAGCTGAGCAGCGAAGCCGAAGGATGACAGTCGTTGCAGTCGGCTGTTAAATGTGCCCCCATAAGCGGAAACCTGCTCATTTGGTGTATCTCGGTAATATTTGGCACAAGCCACGATTGTGAAGTATGGCACAAAGCGCAATCCATGCCAACCGTTTGATTGTGCATATCCGTGTGACAGGATACGCATTCAGGTTTAGCCTGATCAAAGACCAGGGTACGATGGCATGATTTGCAGTCTAACGCGCTGTGTTGACCTACCAGCGTAAATTGGGTAGCCACATTGTGGTCGAAGGTGTAAGTACCGGGTTTCATTGTCCAACCCGTTGTCTGATGGCAATCATCGCAACTGATTGTTAGGTTATCTCCGTGAGGCGACTGTGCCCACACACTGAACACACAGCATAAGAGGGCAACAATTAGTGACAGTTTTCGCATTTGAATTCCTCCAGTTTATATTGAGTAACTTTTCTTTCGTTAATAACCAGCTGCTTATGGCATTTAAAACAAGCCACATTGGCATGACGACCATCCAGCGGAAATCGGGTATTGTCGTGATCAAATTTTTCGGGCTTCCAATGATCGTTAATATGACATCGGCTGCAATCGGTGTTATCATTTATTGCAAATTGCCCTTCATGCACATCCTGATGACAGGAAATGCAATCGGCAGATAACCCTTTAAATTTCTGATTGTTATCGCCATTCTCCGCCCCTTTAAAATGGCAGGCCCTGCAACTTTGCTTTTGATGTGCTCCCAGCAAGTTGTATTTGGTTTTGGAGTGATCGAATTGAATAAAGCGCCATGATTCAACCGAATGGCATGAATTGCAGGAAGATTCCGGATAATATTCCGGGTTGATATAGTTAAGATGAATGTCTTTGTGGCAATCGACGCAAGTTTTACCAATTTGTTTGAACTTCCACTTATTGTCTTTTAAATGACACACAAAACAAGGTGTGGCCATGTGGGCTCCTTCCAAAGGAAATACACCGGCATTATGTTGATCGATGGTATACGTTGAACCCCGGAATTCAAAAACCGTGTGGCAGTCCTTGCAATCAGGTGTTTTTCCGTTTTTAACAAACTGCTTTTCGTGATAATCTGTGTGACAATCATCGCAGCGTTCGTGTTTAATGGGATCGGTATATTTTGTTTTATGGCACTTTTTGCAATCCAGACGTTGGTGACTCCCGGTAAGTTTAAAATTGGTTTTACTGTGATCGAACTGCTCCATGCTCTTGATAACGAAAAAAGATTCTTCGTTGTGACAACTTTTGCAATCCTGTCCAAACTTATTGTTGTGAACATCCTTGTGACAATTGGTACAGTTGTTAAATTCGACTCCTTTAAATTGTTGCAACTCACGACCTCCCTGAACAACCATGGGATGACACTTTATGCAGTCGACTTCGTTGTGCTTTCCCCGCAACACGAAAGCCGATTTGTTATGATCAAACTTTGGCGCAGGTCTGAATTTATTAAAATCATGACAGTCGGCACACTGCTCAGAAAGTGTTTTTTGATGAAAGTCTTCATGACAATTTAAACAGCTTGTTCCAAGACCCAGGAACGTTTTTTGTTTTTCCTTGAGTTGCGGATCGGCTATATATTTTTTTTGATGACACGCCTCGCATTTGGCTGTTTTATGTGCCCCAAGCAGCTCATATCCTGTAAGCTGATGATCGAATTGCTCCGTGTTGAACCGGATAATCTGAAAGTTTCGTCCGTGATGGTCATTATGGCATGAAGCACAGGCTTTACCCTTAATTTCTGATGAGGCATGGTATCCTGTATTTTGGCTTACACGGGTTTTTATTTCAGTATGACAGTCGAGGCATTTTTCGTTTGTTACGTTATTTCCGAGTTCGTGACACAGGGTACATTTCGATATACCTTCGAGATGTGCGTGTACCTCAGCCAAGTCGCCCGGAGAAATCTGGGCATGTAAAAAAGCCTGAGTAAACATCAAGGTGACTACCAAATAAATATACTTCCGTTTCGACATACTGCTTACAGTTAAGACTGATTTTTAATGCTTTAAAATGGCCTCTCCAAACTTTTTCGTTATCTGAATGCCGGCTTTCTGCAAAAACTGAGAGGGTAATTCGCCACCAGCGAAAATATAGACCAGATCATTTTTTTCACTCACCGGGTTCGCATTTCCGTTGCCGGATATAAGTACATCGTCTGTCCCAATTGAAACCAAATTGGTATTGAAACGCAAATCAATTAAGCCCTCTTGAGCGGCTTTTGAAACCCGTTCGGCGTTCTTAGGTTTAATTCGCTGAAAAGCCTCTCCCCGGTACGAAAGAATCACTTTGTTTTTATCGGCAAGCAGCAAGGCCGATTCAACCGCCGAATCACCGCCGCCAACAACAACAATATGCTTATCACTAATATCTTCAGGCTCTAACAGTCGATAAGCCACTTTTGGCAACTCTTCGCCAGGAACATTTAATTTTCGCGGCGTACCCCTACGTCCAATGGCCAGGAGCACGAATCTTGAAGTTAAAGTTGACCCCGATTTGGTATGCAGATTAAAAACGCCATCGGCATTTTCGATAGATTCAATTTTGGTATTTTCCCTAATATCAATTTCGTTTTTACTTAACACGGTCTTCCAGAGGTCAAGTAATTCCAATTTATTGGTTTCAAACAGTTTTACTTTCCCGTGCAATGGCAAATCCATAGGCGAAGTCATCACAATTTTTGATCTCGGAAAGCTGAAAACAGTGCCTCCTAAGGTATCCTGTTCAACAGTCAGGCATTTTAACCCCAACTTTTTGGCCGTTAAAGTGGCGGAGATCCCCGCCGGGCCAGCGCCAACCACGATCAGGTCGAAATCAGAAGTGTGGCTTTTCTTGTCCGATTTCATTGATTTATAAATGTTTTCAACAGCTTGTCGCCCCTGCTCAACGGCGTTTTTAATCAGTCCCATCCCACCAAGTTCGCCAGCAATGTACATGCCGGATACGTTAGTTTCAAACTCCTGGCTAACATGGGGCAACTCAACGCCCCGCTTCTCCGTTCCAATGCAAAGCGTTATGGCTTGCGTCGGGCAGGCATGAAAGCAAGCTCCATGACCGATGCATCGGGAAGCATTAATGGTGGTCGCTTTTCCGTTACGTATGCCCAAAATATCTTTCTCAGGACAGGCCTGAATACATGCCCCGCTTTGAATGCAGCTCCCAATATCCACAACAGGATGCAACGAAACAGGTTCATAAAGCCCGTCGATCTTGGCTTGTGCAATTTTTTGCTCCACAAGCTTCGATTTGCGACGCTGTGAACGGAGATACCATATGACTACAAACAAACAGAATAAGATAACTACGCCATAAACCAGCAATTGCTCAATAAGTACTTCCATATTAAAAAATCCAACGATAACCGAAAACTATTGTTACTACCACATGAATAATCATAATAATCAACATCACAAATGCAAAGGGCAGGTGGGCTACATGCCAGTATTTAAAGAGGTTTTGCATGGTGGTAAGCCGTTCGATTTTTCCGTTAAGGCTAATTTCACCTTTCACTAAATTTAACACTTCCCGCTTTTGCGATTTGCTTAATTGATTGACTTTTAACGATCTTTTTAGTTGTTTAACAAACCTTCTGTCGGCGAAATAATTTCCGAGCATCCCCTTTGGTTTGCTCGACCCTTCCTCAGTAAGGTTATTTATAAGTGTTTTACTGATTAACCTATAGCTTTCTTCATCCAAATTGTATTCATTCTTGAGCAAGAGAACAATGTCTTGTCTTTGGTTTTGGACCTCATTTAAAGTCAACTCCCGACCTTCGATGGTTCTGGGTATTTGAATGTAAATAAACCGGCCTATGATGCCACTCAGGAAAACCGCCACCATGCTCCAGAAACTTATCGAAACCAATCCGCCAAATTTCATGGATGTATGATACAATACCAAAATAGGCCCTAATGTACACAAAAAGATGTGAAATTCAAGCCAATATTTCAGTGTGCCCATACGTGACAAAGAACGTAAGCGTTTTCGCGCCATGTAAAAAAACACGCCAATGGTCATGAATAAAGTACCGGCTATACCAAATCCATGTCCTAGCGGTCCACTGGGCTTAAGCCATTGGTGTTGACCACTAAAGAAGCGTTCTTCGACAGGTAACCGGTAATAGGAATAACCATAATATCCAATCCCAAGAAGTGTAGCCAATACAATCAATGACATAATGGCGATATAAATCCGATGAACGGTTGTACTCATTTTAAAAACGGGTTAATTATTCAAAAGTAGAAGAAAAACGACTGAAATATACATCTTATTCTAATAACATGATGTTTATCACACCAATTCCAGCCGGCAATAATCCTTGTCAACCAAGGTTGTGTGCAGGAAACATAGTGCACTAAAACTGTATATTATTAATAATCAATGCCATTTCTTGAGTCAAAAAACGAAAATAAGCCAGCAGATTTTCTTATTTGTATTTATTCCAAATAACAGGTCAGGTTTAAGAAAAACATGATACAGCAAGCGTGTCAAACTCAGTCGTTAAAGTAGTGAGCAATTAGCTCCATCAGATCGATTTGCTGAAAGGGTTTGCTAAGGTAAGCATCCATGCCGGCAGCGATACAACGTTCCATATCTCCTTTCATCGCATTGGCAGTAAGGGCAATAATTGGGATTCGGGCTCCGTGACCCGAGCTGTTTTCTAGTGATCGTATTCTTCGTGTTGCATCAAAACCACTGAGTTCGGGCATTTGAACATCCATTAATATCAAATCATACTTGCTTTGCATAAATTTCTCGACAGCCTCAAGGCCATTATTCGCAATTTCAACAGTAAATCCCATCTGTTGCAGGCTATAAGTAGCTACTTTCTGGTTAATCAGATTGTCCTCGGCTAAAAGCACATGAATTTTCTTACTCACACGGGAGTTGAAAACAGGAGCTGTCTCCTTACCCGGAAGCGACTGCTGAGAAGCCTTTTTAAGTTTTACGGTAAACCAGAATACCGAGCCAAGGCCTGGTTCACTTTCAACTCCGATACTTCCATTCATCATCTCAACCAGTTTTTTTGATATCGCAAGACCAAGACCTGTTCCTCCATATTTTCTGGTATTGGAGGCATCCAACTGCTCAAAGCTGTTAAATAATTTTGTTATCTGATCACTTCTTATCCCGATTCCGGTATCAATGACCTTTGTTTTGATAACCAGAAAATCATCGCCCGATTCTATTAATTCATTTTCGATGGTGACGCCTCCCCTTTCAGTGAATTTCACGGCATTGTTGGCCAAATTAAGCCATACTTGTTTAAGTCGGTAGGCATCGCCATTCAAATATTGAGGAATATTTCCAGCATAATTCAGCTTAAAGGTCAGCCCTTTTTCCTGGGCTTTTACATTCATTACATGCAGCACCTCACGACCCATTTTGACAAAGTCGAAATCCGCAGATTCAAAAGAAAGCCATCCTGCTTCTATTTTTGAGAAATCCAGAATATCGTTAACCAAGGCCAGTAAACTCTGCCCTGAAGCGATGATAATATCGATATGTTCTTGATCTTTAGGCTGGACAAGCGACTTACTCAGAATCTGCGACATCCCTATTATGCCATTGAGAGGAGTTCGTATTTCATGACTCATATTGGCCAGAAACTCTGACTTTGACTTTGTTCCTGCTTCTGCGGCTTCTTTCGCCCTTACCAGCTTTTGCTGGAAATTGGCTTGTTCAGTAATATCCCACGAAACACCCACCAAACCAATTGTTTGTGATGAGCCATTCTTTACGGGAGCCAGGTTGGTTGAGATTATGGTAGTTTTTGTTTCATCCGACAACCTTTCCTCAATATGGTAATGTGGTTTGCCGGTATCAATCACCTTGCGTTCAATTCTACTATATTCATTATCATGGTAATCCACGAAAATCTGCTCAGCGGAGCGACCGATAATATTTTCAGACACCTGGCCACTAAAATCTTCAAAAGCCTTATTCACCAACACATAGTTGAGATCAATGTCTTTAAAATAAACCATGGCGGGTATGGCAAACAGCAAGGTATTGAGCTCTTCGGCGCGCTTACTAAGTTCATTCAATGCTGATTTTAAATCATCGGATGTGCGGGCCAGTAACGAATGTAATACATTTTTATCCTTGATCAATCGATTAAATTTGAACGCAGATACCTCGTTGCTTTTTCGCAGCAGCCTGATATCAGCCAATATGGCCTCTTTCAATAGCAGAAAATCCGAATAATTCTTTGCATTCAGTATCTTTTGCTCTAGCTCATCCAATATTTTTTGCATCTTTTCCTTCAGTAAATTAGTCCTTTTGTTTAACCAGGGCGATGGTAAAAGTCTGGTTATAAAAATCGCACTGGTGGTTTGGGTTTGTACCTATTTCACCATAGGTAAAAAATCCGGCCAAAGGAGCCTGCCATTTTTTTAAGGCAATATGTACTTCATCTGAGATCAATGGGCCTAACGCCAGATGACGTGCCATGCAACTGAATAAAAGACAACAGTCGGGTCTGTGATTTCCCTGATCAAAGGCTTCAATGTTTTTTCGCGTGAATTCAATCACCTCGAAACCCGGAGAGCTACTGAAGTTAACAATGCTATTTTCGGGCACACTGCCGGCAAACACCAACGATCGGGCCTCTTTGTCAACCGCCATTACTGCTCTTTGGGCCGTTTCACCATCACTACGCTTTATCATCAACGGATATTCAACCCCCACTCCCGGCAAATCATCTTCCAACACACTGAGGTATTTCATGTACATATCAAGTGCTGGTTGTCCATCAATATGGTAAACCACATTGCCCACGGATGAGGTCACTTTTAAATCGGCTCCCAGACTAATCCAGCCGGAAGTAGCCATGCCGGTAACTTCTATCTTACTCTGATCAAGACTCAAAACAACCACTCCCTGATTTGAAAAATGGTTATTGCAGAATACCCAGGTTTCCTTAAAAACAGCGTCATCCCCAGCCAAGCCTCCAAAAATGGGAATTTGACTCCCAAGCACCTCAACCATCCCTTCAACCAAGGCCTGCCCATCGGTTTTCATACCGCTGGCCAAAACAATGAGCGATTGCTTTTCAAAACCATCTAATGTTAATTTGGCGGTTTCCGATCCCAGCAAAAAACAATCCCCGTTCGTTCCCTCCTTAAAATACACTTTAAATGCCGTCGGATCGATATCAAGCAACATGATTACAGCTGCGCTATCCGCAATCTGGACGCGCTCCACATCGCCAAAAATTTCGCCACAGCTGCTTGCTCCAACAACCGCTATCTGCCTATCCACAAGGGTTTTGACCAATTCGGTAAGAGGGAGAACAGGTGAGGAAAAAACAATGGCCAGGGTGGGATTAAACTCTTTTTCTGACAACTCAGCAAGCTGTTGTTCAAGGTTGATAACCTGACGGATAAGAAGTGTTTTCGTGTTCATGTACGCGATTTTTTACCACTGCCAATATCAAAACAAATTTGTTTACGAAAATAGACGAATTTGTGTAGAAAAGCAAACCCTTGATAAATTATTAAATGATCACGTTTTCATTGGATATTAAATCGGTAACACGCGTCAGACGGTCACAACAGGCTTTTTCCTATCACGAGTCTGACAACGTCAGATAAAAACAGATAACGCCTTTGCAGCACACCTCTGATTAGTTTCTATTTTTGTTGCTCAATTGCATAACAATAAATGACGGATACCAGAAAGTACATCAATTTAGGGATTGTTGCCCACGTGGATGCAGGAAAGACATCAATCACCGAGCTGTTACTGCACAAAGGCGGGGCTATAAGGAATTTAGGAAGTGTAGACCAGGGAACTTCACAAACGGATTGGCTTCAGGTTGAAAAAGAAAGGGGTATATCGGTAAGAAGTGCCTCTGCTTCAATCGAATGGAAAAACAAGCACATCAACATCATCGACACACCGGGCCACGTAGACTTCTCTGCCGAAGTAGAACGATCGCTCAGAGCGTTGGACTGCGCCATTTTGGTTGTATCCGCAGTTGAAGGAGTTCAGGCTCACACAGAAACGCTTTGGAACGCCCTACGCAAATTGGCAGTTCCTACCCTTATTTTTATCAACAAAGCTGATCGAGCGGGAGCCGACATCATCTCCGTCATACAAGAAATAAAAAACGAATTGTCACCACAAATTATCCCAATTCAAACAGTTGAAAATTGTGGAAGTCCGGCGGTGAAAATCATCCATCATTTTACTAATGACATACGTATCAGCCAGAGCGAGGCCATCATAGAAGCCCTGTCGAACCATGATGACGAGCTTTTAACAAAATACCTTTCAGGAGAAATAATTCCGTTTTTCGCACTTAAGCAAAAGCTTGCCCATCAAATTGAACATGGCCTGATATTTCCCATCCTGATGGGATCGGCGAAACTAGACCAGGGGATTGATGAATTACTGGATTTTATTGATGTGGCAATGCCCATAGCCCGGGGTGACAAATCCCTTCCCCTTTCGGCCATTGTGTATAAAGTGGAACACGACAAAACCATTGGTCGCATGGCCAGTGCCAGGATTTTCAACGGGACACTGAAAAACCGTGATGTCGTTTTTAACGCCACCCAACAGATAGAAGAAAAGGTTAGTCAGATAAGGAAACTACAAGGACAAAAAAACACTGATATTGGGGAGCTGGAGGCGGGAGACACTGCCGCTGTCTGCGGACTCTCACGGGTCAGGGCCGGAGATATACTGGGTGCAATGGAGGGAATTCCCGGAAAGGTGAGCATAGCTACTCCCTTGTTTACCGTTAGGGTAATGGCCGATCAGGATAACGAGTTCCAGCCTTTAGTAACTGCAATTCAACTGCTTGCTGATGAAGACCCTACCTTAGACCTGTTATGGCTTAAAGACGAACGGGAGCTTCACATTAAAATTATCGGGCTAATTCAACTCGAAATCCTTGAAAGTGTTTTGCACGAACGTTTCCAGCTCAAAGTCAATTTTGGCAAACCTACTGTTATTTACAAGGAAACGCCAGCAGGCAGCGCCGAGGCTTATGAAGAATACACCATGCCGAAACCATGCTGGGCCGTGGTGAGGTTCGCCATCGAACCCGGCCTTCCCGGAAGCGGAATCGGCTATAAATCAATGGTAGGCGTAAATAAAATCGCTGCCCGATACCAAAAAGAAATTGAACGGACAATTCCTGTAGCTCTTAAACAGGGGATCAAAGGCTGGGAGGTGACAGACATCAACATCACACTGGTCGATGGCGAACACCACAATGTGCACAGCAGAGCCGGTGATTTTGCCGTTGCTACCTCAATGGCTATTATGAAAGGGCTGCAAACAGGCGATACTAAATTGCTTGAACCCATACTTGATTTCAGGATTAAAGCCCCTGAAAACCTCCTCGGAAAAGTGGCTTCAGGATTAACACAACTGAGGGCTGTGATCAGCACACCCGATTTCGATGGCGATTCATTTATCCTCTCCGGCACAATTCCTGTGGCCACTTCACTTGATTATTCAGCTAATTTAAGCTCGCTTACCGGAGGAAAAGCAAAGCTGAAATTGACTTTCTCCGGATACAAGGAATGTCCGGCCGGGGAAGGTGAAACAACTCCTTACAGAGGAGTAAACCCCCTCGACAGAGCCAAATTTATCCTGAAAGCCAGAAAGGCTTTACAGTAAACACCTGACCAGAAGAAATGAAAACCAAAACTGAAATAACCACTCCAAACGAAGCGAACACAGGCTTTTTGGTAGTGGAAGGCGCGAACGAAAATAACCTGAAAGACCTGAATGTCCGCATCCCGCACCGGGCCATCACAGTGATAACGGGAGTTTCGGGCTCAGGTAAATCCACACTGGCTTACGACGTAATTTTTAAGGAAAGCCAACGGCGTTTTATGGAGTCTTTCTCGAGCTATAGTCGGCTATTTCTGGGGAAAATGGAGAAACCGGCGGTAAAAAAGATTTCCGGATTACAGGCCGCACTGGCCGTTCAACAACACGGTGGCGGCGCAAGTCCACGGTCGACAGTTGGCACGATGTCAGGTGTTTATGACTACCTGCGCCTGCTTTATGCCCGCACGGGTAAGCGCATTTGTTCCGCATGTGGTATGGCATTGTCTGACAGCACCGCTCCTTTGTGCCCTCACTGCGGTCACGAACAACCGAAAATGCAGTCGGCACTGTTTTCCTTTAACTCAAAACATGGAGCGTGTGATCACTGTAACGGGTTAGGCGTAACAGAACAAATTGATATAGAAAAACTTATTGCCGATCCGGCACTCTCCTTGCGACAAGGCGCTTTGGTTCCGACTACGCCAAACGGCTATATCGTTTACTCTCAGGTTCGGGTGGATGAGCTGGATAAAGTGTGCCGGGCTCATGGCTTTTCGGTCGATGTCCCCTGGAATCAGTTGAAAGCTGAACAACAGCGGGTTATCATGTTCGGAAGTGACAGGATTAAGATCTTGTTCGGTAAACATGGTCTGGAATCACGCCTGAAATGGAAAGGCATAACGGCCAAACCTCGCGAAGAAGCCTATTACAAAGGAATGATTCCTATCATGGAGGAGATACTCAAACGCGACCGCAACGACAATATCCTCCGGTTTGCAAGCTCATTTCGTTGTCCATCGTGCAATGGAAACCGTTTACGAAAGGAAGCCCTTTCGGTTTTTGTTGATGGGATGTCCATCGATCAACTGACCACGATGCCTCTGCACAAACTAGAGAAGAGGTTGCATGAAACTGATTCAAAAAGTACTCACGATGAAGTCACAACCCAAATTTTATCCGGAATTCTGGATCGCCTGAAATTGATGCGACTCCTTGGATTAGATTACCTCACCCTGAGCCGCGAATCAACTACCCTGTCGGGAGGCGAAACGCAACGCATAAAACTTGCCGCTCAGGTCGAAAGCCGGCTTCAAGGCGTGCTTTACGTGATGGATGAACCCTCCGTCGGTTTGCATGCACGCGACAACAGCAGGTTATTGTCTGTTTTGAGCATGCTACGCGACAATGGCAATACGGTTTTGGTGGTTGAACATGATGAACAAACCATCCGTGCTGCGGACTTTTTAATAGATATTGGCCCAAAAGCCGGCCTCCACGGCGGTGAGTTAATCTATCAGGGAATAGCCTCAGGGCTAATTGATCATCCCGATGACTGGCCAAACAGCCTTACAGCGAAATTGCTTTCGCAGCACGACAAAGAC
>DJVY01000097.1 GCA_002440885.1 Bacteroidales bacterium UBA6244 | reverse complement strand
GAGAAAACGGTGAAGTTTACGTTTAGTTTCTTTAATAAAAACGGGGTTACGTTTTCATCGGTGTCGAGAATTGCCCGCAACAAGTGTATCGGCTCAATGCTCTGGTTACTGCTGTCGGCGGCTATTTCCTGCGTTTTTTGGATCGCTTCCTGCGATTTTATAGTAAATTGATTTAAATTCATGGCTATTCTTTTTTGTGTTAAATGCAATCATCAAAAAGCTTTCCAGCCAGATTTTTCGGTTAAAACCTGAAAAATTGACACGTGAAAAGAAATTAAACTGTCAAAATGACTGATTATTAATCCTTTGTTGCAAAATAAAAGCAAAAACATTTCGTTATGTCGACAACAATTAAAGATCATTATTCACCTTGATAAGTTATACAAAGATGATAAAAAAAACACTTGTGTTGGGAGGTAGTTTAAAGCCTGAGCGTTATTCAAACAAGGCCATCCGGCGGCTCACCCGGTATGGGCATCCTGTGGTGTCGGTAGGGTTGAAACCCGGGCAGGTAGACGGGATAGAAATTGAAACGGGTTTTCCTGACTTTGAAGAAATACACACCGTAACAGTGTATCTGGGTGCTGAAAATCAGACACCTTATCTTGAATATGTTCCACGGTTAAAACCAAAACGGGTAATTTTTAACCCTGGTACAGAGAACGAAATGTTTGCTGACATTTGTCGTAAGCACGATATCGAAGTGGTAGAACACTGTACGTTGGTGATGCTGGATTCTGGTGAGTTCTGAAAGTCCTGTTGTTGTATTTTTTTTGCTACTTTTGCATGGCGTTTTTTAAATAATATTTGCACACGATATGCGGTTATATCACCCTGTTGTTAAAATAGCTTTCGGTTTAATCCTTTTCATGTTTGTTGTCGGTATAAACAAGATACAGGCGCAACCTGAATGTGTGATTTCGATCGATACTCCCATGCCGGTTTGTCCGGATACCTATTTCGAGCTTAGTGTTTTTGAAGCACCCCATCAGGTGTACGAATGGCTAAAGCTTGCTGGCTCTACCTACGTTCCTGTCGGTGAAGAGGCTGTTTTGGGAATATCGCTGCCCGAAACCACGCAGTTTATTGTCAAGGTGCGTGATACCCTTACCTCACTTTCGTGCGAAAGCGATCCTTTTCAAGTAACCGTTCACCCGGTTATTCACATCGAATTTGTGCAATACCAGCTTACTTGTACCAATGGCGACAATGCCAATGGAAAAAACGCCAAAGTAGGAGCTTCTGCTTCCGGTGCGTTTCAGCCTAACGAATATCACTATATTTGGGATGTGTTGCCTCTACAACTTGCTCCTGGCGACTCATCGCTGGCTATTGGGCTAAAGGCTAACCAAAACTACAGCATCACGGTAAAAGACAATTTTGGCTGTGCCACCCGCGACACCTTCCGAACCAAAGCCTATTACAATCCTCAGGTTGAGATTTTTATGGAACCGAAAGATACCGTTTACCTGCAAAACCCGGCCATGACTTACTCCTTCGAGAACCTTTCTGCCGACAGCATCGCGATCTCAAACTTTTATTGGGAGATATTCGAAGGCGACACTTTGTTTTCTTCTGATCTGGCTACACCCACTTACCGCTACAACAGTGTAGGTGAATTCACCACCTATCTCACGGTGTTTAACCCGCAGGGGTGCGACACCACCTTCGCTACAACAGCAACGGTGAGACCTGTAAAGTTGTATATTCCCAACGTTTTTACACCTGGTAGCCCCGATGGAGGGAATGATTTTTTTGTGATTACAACACAGGAAAACATCGATAACAACACGGTTGATTCTGAAGACCTGAGCCTTTACTACCAACAATCGCGGCTGGTGGTTTTTAACCGTCAGGGACGAAAAGTATTTGAAGCTGAGAACTATAAAAATACATGGGATGGCGACAAACTGGAAGATGGGGTTTATTACTATGTGCTCGAATGCAAGGGCGCAAAAAGTACCGACGTCTTTAAAGGTTCTGTAGCCATCATTAGAAGTAATTAATTGATATGCAACGACTACAAATTTTATTCTCGCTGGTGATTTTTTCGTTTGTGATGGCCGGATGCGGCGACACAGGATCGAAAAAAATACCCACCGACGTGGTGTCCAATCCAAGCAGTGCCGATGGATTTAAGTCAAAGTCACCACAAATTTCTTTTGAGAAAACTGAACACGATTTCGGACGAATTATACAAGGCGAACGCCTAGTATATCGCTTCCGGTTTACCAATACAGGTAGCCAGGATTTGCTTATTACCAAAGTAAGTTCAAGTTGCGGCTGTACTGTGGGGAAATATCCTAAAGAGCCCGTTGCGCCGGGTAAAACCGGCGATATCGAAGTTTCATTCGACAGCGCAGGCAGGAAAGGGATTCAAAACAAGTCGGTTACCGTGCTTACCAATGCCAACCCAAACCGCGTCGACTTGCGCATAAAAGGAAATATCGTTACTCCCGAAAACAACTAAACTAAATATTTATCAAATGGAATCAATGTTTATCTTATTACAGGCCGAAGCATCTGAGCAAAGCAGCTGGATGTCGATGTTGCCCTTGTTTCTAATCCTGATTGTGTTTTATTTCTTCTTTATTCGTCCTCAGACGAAGAAAAGCAAAGAGCAGAAGAAATTCAGGGAATCACTGCAAAAAGGACAAAAAGTGATCACCATTGGCGGCATTCACGGGAAAATTTCAGAAATTAATGATACCACCGTTGTGCTTGACATCAGCGGGGGACAGCTGAAAATTACCGTCGAAAAAAGCGCCATCGTTCAAAATACAGCTGATATCAATCAGGCTAGATAAACGACTGCCTTTTAACTGAAAAGGTGAAATCGGGGTGTGATTTTTTAACTCCGGTTTTTCAGAATTATTGGTCAGATCAGGCATACACAGGTTGATGTTTGTTTTCTGAATGAATTGTTGCGGTAGAGTGTTCGACAAATACCGATTTACTGATTGGGAAAAAAAGTATAAATTAGATGAAAAGGCTTAAAGGAAATAAGAACAGCCCAACCGCCTCCTTAGCGGCAACGTCTGTATTTCGTAAGCTCAAGCGCGATCACTTCATCTTTTTTCTATGTCTGGTTATTGCAGCACTTTTTTGGGTGTTGATCAAACTCTCTGATTTTTACACTGTCTCTTATGATTTCAGGATACAATACCAGCAAGTGCCACTCGAAAAGAGGCTGACTTCTACCATCGACACTACTTTGAACGTAAATGTAACGGCCCGTGGTTTCGCCTTGCTCGATATGGGCTTCGGTGGGGAGAAATTACCCCTGGATATCGACTTGCGTAATTATCAAATTATTAACGATCAGGGGGATACCTATTTCATTTATACCCAGGAATTGCGACAGAGTCTGGCTGAAAAGCTCAATGTAGATGAGTCGAATATCATTCTCTCGAAAAATCGGTTGGTCTTTGTTCTTGAGCCCTTGCAAAGCAAAAACGTGCCTGTTGTTCCGCACTATTCGTTCCGCTACAAGGATCAATACGATGCATATCAAGAGGTAAAGGTGAGTCCGAAAAGTGTGGAAGTGTTTGGCCCGGCCACGGTCCTCGACACTTTAAAAGCGGTTCATACCCAATTTGTTGAGTTAGCTGATGTGGGGGACGACATAAAAACCAAATTGAAACTCCTAAACCCGGTGCCACAGTTGATTTCGTTTCATACAGGTGAAATAAGTCTTGAGCTGGATGTGGAGCGTTTTACCGAATCGTCGTTGATGATTCCTGTCGTTGTAAAAGAGAAAGCTGTCCACATCAAGACTTTCCCTACCCATGTAAAAGTGGTTTATAAGGTGGCTCAAAAAGATTTTACGCGCGTGCAAACCAGCCAATTTAGCGTACTGGCGATAACACGGGGAGTAAACTTAAAAGATGTCATGAAACTTCATCTCACCCTGGAGAAATCGCCTGTAAGCGTTTCAAATGTCAGACTTACTCCATCTGAGGTGGAGTTCGTTATTGTAAAATAAGAGATGAAAAGAGTTGGCCTCACCGGAAATATAGGCAGTGGGAAAACTACTGTCGCCAGGATTTTTGAAGCTCTCCATGTTCCTGTTTTTTACTCTGATCAGGCAGCCAAAGGGCTTTATGATATTCCTGAGGTGCGTAAACAGGTGCAAGCTTTGTTTCCAGCGGAAGAATTGTTTTCCAACGGGATTTTTCAGAAATCCACCCTTGCTTCTTTGGTTTTTACCCAGCCTGAATCGCTAGCCCGGCTGAACAAACTCATGCATCCGCTGGTAGAAGATTTATTCCAGCAATGGCGGGCCAGACTTGCTCCCGTGCCCTACGTTGTGCAGGAAAGTGCTATTTTGTTTGAACACGGCTTTCAGTCGCGTTTTTTCAAGGTTTTGCTTGTTACATCTCCCGAATCCATACGCCTAAGCCGGGTAATGCAACGCGATGGAATTGGTGTTGAAGAGGCGCTTGACCGCATGAAAAACCAAATGGCTGAAGAACAAAAATTGGCCTTAGCTGATTACGTCATTGTGAATGACAACCTTCAGATGATTATCCCGCAAGTCATGGAAATCCACCGTGCTTTATCTGTTGGTTAAGAAATGATATTATAATGGGCTTCAAGCAAGCCTGATTAGTTTGGCATATAGTTTTTTATCTTTTGAAAAAAAAAGCTGCTCTTGGATTGAGAGCAGCTTTTGTTTGGTTATGCGTGGTGTTATTCCACCGGAGCGTAAATATTTTCTGTATTCCTGTATCCGGTCAGGTCTTCGTACCAGTCGTCGTAAAGGTTTCCACCCGATTCAGCCCAGTCGGCGAAGAAGTTGTATGCATCTATGATCTGCACTTGTTCAACCGGGTAGTCGAAGCTAACAGGTAAATCAATGGCCCAAGGTAAGTTGTTCACGGTTTGGTAGTATTTGCCTTCGGCAGGATTGGTATCATCGGCCCAAGTGCCAAACAAAGCGGTATCAACCAGGTCGGTAGGTACTTCGCCGGCCAGATGCACCTCAATACCACGGGTTTTATCGACAATGATAAATGGATTATAAGGTGCTACCCGATTACTTACCACGCGTGTGGACGAGACGTTGAAAGCGACGTGTAATTGGTTGGTGTCGGGATCTACGTAAGGTATTGTCGGTACCGTGTTCACAAACCCGCCACCTGAACTTCCTATCATACTAAACGCGTTGTCGAAGAAAATAATAACCGTATTGCTTTGGTTTTCTTCGGTTCCGTTGGCCGCGATGGTGAGGTAGTCCTCGGTAAAGTTCTGTCCGGTAACGGATTGTACATTGGCAGGATCGCCTTCAATCAGAATACCAAAGCCATTAATTAAACTAGCGCCAACTGCCCGAACACTGTAGTCGATATAAAGATCAACCAATTGGTTAGCAGAGCTCAACACACTTTTGTAGTGGTAATCCAGCACCAAATCGTTGAAGTCATAATCGCCTTTACCTGGCCATAGATCTTCAAAGGCAAAAGTGCCCCAGTCGGTGCTGTTTGGGTAATATACATCGAAAGCGCGGGTAGGGTCGTTAGGATAGTCATCCAGTTCATCATCAACGCCATCGCCATCAGTATCGCTTACCGGACCTGTTACGAAAGCATTATCAAATAAGGCCCTGCTTTGCGTTGTGTAGTCATTGGTCCAGAAAAGCACCTGACATTTTACTGTCCCCGAAGGCATGGTGGCGGCAATGGTTTTATTCACCCAGTTTGTCGGCACGTTAGTTACAAAGATGTTGTAATAAGCCAGGGCATTACCGTTGCTGTTGATTGGAATTAGGTATAGCCATGAGTAAATTGTTCCTGACGTTCCTTCCCGTTTCATGTCAGCGCTGAAGGTGATCAGGTCACCGGCAGAAGCAGTGATCATCTGTGAAGTTCCACCGTAAAAATTATTTGTGGAATTGTTGGTGCGGATGTATCCGTCAGCCCCGTCCTGTGCCCACTCCATGTATCCTGATCTTGAATCCCTCGAGAACCACCATTTTTCGTCGACAGCCGATAAGCTCGACCAATTGAGCATTGTGCCAAAATTATTATCGCTGAAATCGCCATTGGTAACCAGATTGGCTACAACACTTTGGTTTTTTACGCTGATTAACGAACTATGGGTGTTTTGCAATTGTTTTAAGGTGGCGGGTAGGGAGTCGGGTGGGAAATTGCCGTAATTCTCACCGAAATCAATGATAACACCACCTTCTTTCGATCCATTGAAAGTGGTTATCGGCACTATTACAGCTCCGGCCAGAGTTTGCACGTAGAGTTCCGTTAATGTAGACGGTACAACAATGCTGCCTTCAAATGTGCCGTTTTGGTCGAAACTTCCGGAGGTGATGAGCTTTCCCCCTTCAGCTGGTTGGTTCGTGTAGATGTCGAATCTACTTCTCATATCGGTGAACGCAACGCTTTCCGGCATCTGTATGCTGATGTCTACTTCACGTGTGGTCTCAAAGACGAAACCATCCGGGATCACCAGGTCATCCATCGACTTCTTCGGATCAACCGGAGTATCAGACTTTTTACACGACTGGAATCCAATTGCTAATAAAAGAAATGCAGTAATAATTAAACGAATGGGAGTTTTCATGATAATACTTTTAATTTTGTACCGAAGTACATAGAATGTGCCAAAACTACAAATTATTTTAATTTATTGATTAACTGGCAACTACAATTATTATAAATGATATTGATCTCCCAAATCGGGAAAAATGTTTAAGATAATGGAAAAAATTACTCCCGGAATTGGATCACGCGTGTCGCATCCTGACTTTGGTAAAGGTGTCGTGATTCAGGTTTATAGCGACAGTTTTGAGATTACCTTCATGGATTTCGGTGTAAAAACTGTATCGAAATCTTACACAAACCTTCAGGTTATCGACCATCACGGCGATGATACCGATTTGATAAGCTATGAAAAAGTAGAGCGGGTTTTTCGGAAAATGTTGCTCTCGCTCACCGATATTCAACATCCGGTGCATATGGCCGACAAGTGGAAAGGGGGCAAATTGATTTTTAAACCCGGAAACGACAGCCTAAAAGAGAAAGAAATGCCGATCGATGCGTTTTTTCACAAGATTGTCATGGTTCGCGATCGCATCAGGGTGATGGAACAACGTATCAATGCCTCTGACCTTACCGATGATGAAAAAGTTGCGCTTCAGCAGTATATCACAAGGATTTACGGTAGTCTTACCAGTTTTAACGTGTTATTTGCCGACAAAGACGAATATTTTGTTGGTGAAAAAATGACCTGATGAAACCTGTTTTTCTCATCGGATTTATGGGAGCCGGGAAAAGTACGGTTGGTAAAAAACTGGCTTCAGCTCTGGAAATAGATTTTCTGGATATGGATACGCTTTTTGAGGAAAGATACCACATGTCTATTCCTGTTTTCTTTGACAAGTTCGGTGAGGGACTGTTTAGGAAATTTGAACAAGAAATTTTGATATCGTCCTGCACACTTAAGGATGTGCTCATTTCAACGGGTGGCGGAACGCCTTGTAATAATCATGCGATACAGCTGATGCGCCGGCACGGACTAATTCTTTACCTGAGCATGCCTCCTGCCGCGCTTGTCAGCCGTTTGATTTCTGCTAAGCGAAAGCGCCCATTAATTTTCGGGAAGTCTGAAGATGAACTGCTTGAATATATTACGGCTAAACTGGAGGAAAGATCCCATTTTTACAACCAGGCTCACCTGATTGCTGACGGGATAAATGTGAATATTGAAAGTCTCGCAGCCAAAATCAAGGAGTATCCGGATTCAGTTTCTCCGGTTAGCTAGTCGGATAAAAACTCGCGGTTCGACTCGATTACTTGTTCCAGATTGCTCATGGTTGAATAAAAGAACTCAAAAATTTGTGGCCATTGTTCTTTGTTCATGATAGTCAATGGTGACTTTACCCAACTTATTGTATGTGGAGTGTTAGCATCGATTTCGGAATGGAAGCACAATTCCTGACCACAGCATTTTTCAATTTCAGGCATCAAATATTGTATTTTCGTCAAAAGAGATTCCTGTTTTTCGGGTACTTTTTCAATAAGGTCGAGATGGACACCGACTTCTTTGCCTTCTGCACTGAACCGAAACCTTAGTCCATTGATTCCACTTTTGTTGAGCAACCAACGTTCTCTTAGGTGCTGGTGTTTGCGCTTTTTTGCCGACCAACGTCCAAAAGTGGTCCAAAACTCCTGTTTGATCTGCTGTGCTTCTGCACGACTATACATGACGCTATTTTTTCAATAGAAGTATCACGTTTTCAACATGATGGGTCTGTGGAAACATGTCGACAGGTTGGGCTGTAACGGCTTCATATTTTGAGGCCAGAAGACTCACGTCTCGCGCCTGCGTGGCGGGATTGCAGCTGATATAAACAATTTTTTCAGGTTCCATGTCCAAGAGCTGCGCGATAACCCGGTCGTGCATGCCGGCACGTGGGGGGTCAGTTATAACAACGTCTGGTTTCCCGTGTTGTTTTACGAAATTCCGATCAAGCACCCTGGCCATGTCTCCTGATAGAAAAGTGATGTTGCTGATGTTGTTGAGTTCGGCGTTTACCCGTGCGTCTACAATGGCTTCTTCGATGTACTCGATGCCCACTACTTTTGCTACCGAACGGGCAATAAAAGCTGCAATGGTTCCTGTGCCGGTATACAAATCATAAACCAGCTCATTGCCTTTGAATTCAGCTAAGTCAAAAGCTGCCTGATAAAGTCTTTTGGCTTGTTTTGGGTTGGTTTGATAGAAAGAAATCGGGCCGACTTTAAAATTCAGATCAGGCAATCCTGTCACGGGCGGTTCCATGCGTTCCATCACCCAGGGGTTTCCTTTAAACAGCTGAATCTCAAGGTCGGTGATGATGTCGTTTAATTTTTCGTTCACGACATACATCAGGGAGGTAATTTGAGGAATCCTGTCAGCCAGCCAGTTAAGCATTTCAGCAATGATGGTGTCGTCGTATTTAAATACCACGATCACCATCAGATCACCTGTGGTGGTGGTTCTGATAACCACATTACGCAAAAATCCTTCGCCTGTATGGAGGTTATAAAAATCCAGACCTTTCTCTACGGCATACGATTTGATGGCCAGCCTGATATCATTTGATGGGTCGGGTTGTAGGTAACAGTGCTCAATGTCGAGCACCTTGTTGAACATGCCCGGCAGGTGAAATCCAAGTCCCTGTGTGTGCAATGGGCCGCCTTCAGCGGCGGGGGTATCGAGTTGGGTAAGCCATCGCCTGTCGGTAAAAGTGAATTCGAGTTTGTTACGATAGTAATAAATTTCTTCACTGCGTATGATAGGCAGGTAACTGCCTACTTCCACTTTTCCTATTCGTTTAAAGTGGTCTTTAACCTGTTGTTCTTTCAGCTCAGCTTGATGTGTGTAGTCGATATGTTGCCATTTGCACCCGCCGCAAAGCCCGTAATGGGAACATTTTGGTTCGGTACGCAGAGCAGAAAGCTGATGAAAACGGACAGCTTTGCCTTCGAGGTATTTCGATTTCTTGTGCGTTATTTGCACATCGACTACATCGCCCGGTGCGGTAAATGGAACGAATACGACTTTCTCGTTGTAGTAGGCCAGCGATTTGCCTTCAGCGCCTGATTTAACAATTTCGAGTTTCTCGAGTAATGGAAGTGGTTTCTTTTTAGTGCGACCCATGGAATTTTTTTTGTGTGGCAAAGATAGTAAAAGAGCGGGCTGTTACAATGGGTCGTAGCCGAAGACTAAAAATTGGGTTTGAGCGAATACTTTCTGTAGAAATCATCGATCACAACCACAGCTTCTTCAATGGTGTCGACCAGGTGGAAGATGTCGAGGTCTTTTTCGCTGATCTTTCCCTGTTCGAGCATTTTTTCTTTGATCCAAGTCACCAGGCCGCCCCAATAATCTTTGCTGATAAGCACGATGGGGAAATTAACCAATTTATGGGTCTGAATCAGCGTTATGGCTTCAAATAGTTCATCCATTGTGCCAAAACCGCCGGGGAGCACCACATAACCTTGCGCGTAGCGCATAAACATGAGCTTTCGCGTGAAGAAATAATCAAACTGAATGAGCTTGTCGTGGTCGATGTAGGGATTGGCCATTTGTTCAAAGGGGAGGTTGATGTTTAACCCAACAGACTTTCCTCCGGCTATGTGTGCTCCTTTGTTGGCAGCTTCCATTGCGCCGGGGCCGCCTCCTGTAATGATACCAAAGCCTTTTTTTGTCAGTAAGTAGGCGAGTTCCTCGGCCATATGATAGCATTTATCGCCGGGTCGCGTACGGGCTGAGCCAAAAACTGCGACACAGGGACCAATCTTTCCCAATGTTTCATAACCATCCACGATTTCCGACATGATTTTAAAAACCGACCAGCTGTCGTGGGCTTTGGTTTCTGCCCAGGTTCTTAACGCAACATGTTGATTGTCATTTGATTTATTTATTTCTTCTGTCATATATTTAAGGTACTTAATAATGAGTAGCTAAACTACGAAAAAAAATAAAGTCTGATTTTGTTTGGCCCGGTAGAATTCAGTGTTTTTTATTGTAACCCCAGCTCTTGTCTCAAAAAGGGTGCAGTGCGGCTTTCAGTATTCTTTGCCACTTCCTCCGGAGTTCCGGAACAAATAATTCGACCTCCGGCAGAACCGCCTTCGGGGCCCATGTCGATGATGTGGTCGGCTACTTTTATGACCTCCATGTTGTGCTCAATGATTAAAACGGTGTTGCCTTTTCCGGTCAGTTTGTCAAGAACGCCCATGAGTACTTTAACGTCTTCAAAATGGAGTCCTGTGGTGGGCTCATCCAGGATGTACAGGGTGTTTCCGGTATCCTTTTTCGATAGTTCTGCTGCCAGTTTTACACGTTGGGCTTCTCCCCCTGAAATGGTAGTAGATGACTGACCAAGGGTGAGGTATCCCAACCCAACATCCTGCAATGTTTTGAGCTTGTGTACAATAAAGTGAATGTTTTCAAAAAATGCCACAGCCTGGTTGATGGTCATGTTCAGTACATCATTGATTGATTTCCCTTTGTACCTAACTTCGAGCGTTTCGCGGTTATAACGCTTTCCGTTACAATCTTCACAAAGCACATACACATCGGGCAGGAAGTTCATTTCAATGGTCTGAACACCTGCTCCCTTGCAGGTTTCACAGCGGCCACCTTTCACGTTAAAGGAAAACCGTCCGGGTTTGTACCCTCTTATTTTTGCTTCGGGAAGGTTTCCGAACAATTTTCTGATTTCATCAAAGACCTTGGTGTAAGTAGCAGGATTTGATCGGGGCGTCCGTCCGATAGGCGACTGATCAATTTCAATTACTTTGTCGATGTGTTCTACTCCCTGTATTTGGCCATAGGGCAGAGGTTTGTCGAGCGCCCGGTAAAAATGGTTGCTTAAGATCGGATAGAGTGTTTCGTTGATGAGGGTGGATTTTCCACTCCCGGAAACGCCGGTAACACAAACGAGTTTACCTAAGGGTAGGGAAAGGTCCACATCGCGCAGGTTATTGCCACTTGCTTTAAAGAGTTTTAGATATTTTCCGTTTCCGGGTCTTCTGTGAGCAGGGATTTCAATTTTTTTTCTTCCTGTCAGGTAGTCAGCAGTAAGGGTGTGTTGTTGCATAAGTTCATGGGGAGTTCCGGCAGCAACAATTTCGCCTCCATGCATTCCTGCGCCCGGCCCGATGTCGATAACATAGTCGGCAGCCAGGATGGTGTCTTTGTCGTGTTCAACCACAACCACCGAATTTCCCACATCGCGAAGTTCCTGCAAGGCTTTGATAAGCTGGTGGTTATCGCGTTGGTGTAGTCCTATGCTGGGTTCGTCGAGGATGTAAAGCACGCCGGTGAGCTGCGATCCGATCTGTGTAGCCAACCTGATACGCTGCGACTCTCCACCCGAAAGACTTCGTGCCGGACGGTAGAGGTTAAGATAGCCAATGCCTACCTCAAGTAAAAAATTCAGCCGGCTTTTTATTTCGCGCAGAATTTCGTGGCCAATAACACGCTGTTTTTCACTTAAGTGATCTTCTGCCTCATCGAGCCATTCTCTGAGGACGGTGAGATCCATTTGGGAGAGTTCGGCAATGTTTTTATCGTGGATTTTAAAGTGTAACGACTCCTTTTTCAGTCGGGCTCCCTCGCACTCAGGGCAAATGTGCTGGTTCATGAAACTTTCGGCCCATTGTTTTGAACGTTGTCCGCCCTGCTCCGTTCCATATTGATCGACGTAATTCAACACGCCCTCGAAATTCAGGGTGTAAGAAGAAGTGATGCCTAAGTATTCTTTTTTCAAGGTGATGGTTTCCTTCGATCCGTTGAGGATGATGTTCATCGCCTCAGGCGGGATGTCTTTAATGGGTGTGGAGAGTGTGAAGCCGTATTTCAGGCCAATGGCTTCGAGTTGGTTAAATACCCAATTGGTTTTGTACTCGCCAAACGGAACAATGCCGCCACGCTTGATACTCAGTGTTTTGTCGGGCATTATCTTGTCAATATCGACTTCATTTATTAGTCCGAGGCCGTTACAAACAGGGCAGGCGCCGTAGGGGGAGTTAAAGGAAAAAGTATTGGGTTCTGGCTCATCGTACGACAGACCGGTGACCGGACACATCAGCTTGCGGCTAAAGTGGCGGTATTCTCCTGTGTCTGCATCAAGAACTAAAAGCGATCCTTTACCTATTTTCATGGCTTGCGCTACCGTGCGACGAATCCGTTCCTTGTCGGGTTGCTTTAGCTCGATGCGGTCGATAACCACCTCTATGTCATGAACTTTATAACGATCGAGTTGCATGCCAAAAGCTATCTCCCGTACTTCTCCATCCACTCTGACCTTTAAAAAACCCTGTTGCCGAACCTGTTCAAAGAGTTCGCGGTAATGGCCTTTTCTTCCTTTTACAAGTGGGGCAAGCACCATCATTCGTTTTCCGTCGAAAGTGTTCATTATCAGTCTGGTGATCTCATCTTCAGCGTATTGAACCATTTTTTCACCTGAGAGGTACGAAAAAGCGTCTGCTGCCCGCGCGAATAATAGCCTGAGGAAGTCGTACACTTCGGTGATGGTTCCAACGGTAGATCTTGGGTTTCTGTTTACTGATTTCTGTTCAATGGAAATCACGGGGCTTAACCCATTGATTTTATCCACATCGGGGCGTTCCATGTTGCCAATAAACTGGCGTGCGTAGGCCGAAAATGTTTCCATGTAACGGCGCTGTCCTTCGGCATAAATGGTGTCGAAAGCCAATGACGATTTTCCGCTGCCACTCAGCCCGGTAATCACCACCAGTTTCTCTCGCGGCATGGCGATATCAATGTTTTTCAGGTTGTGAACACGTGCTCCAAAGACCTCCAGAAGGTCGTGGTGTAAAGTCGGTTTATCTTCTTCGTGGGTCATTTTCCTTCTGGTTTGATTCCGTTATTCTTTAAAATGAGCTCTTCGTGCGTCATGTCGTAAGGGGGCAAAGGCAGGGTGAGGTAATAAGTCTTTTTCTTTCTGTTCTTCAGTTCATTGTCGCGAAGCCACGGATTAAAATATTTCAGGAGTTTATAACTGATGTGTTGTTCAGCGGCAAAGTCGGCCCAGTCTTTTATTCTGTCGTTGACGGCTACTTTTCTTACGGGTATAGGTTGATAAACATCGCTTTCGGTAAGGTAGAAGCCATATCTTCCAGGATTTTCAATGATGAGTTTCATGGCGAGGATTCTGAACACATAACGTGCGGTTTCATCGTTTAGCAGCAGATCGTAATATGATCCGGATTTTTGTCTGTCGATTTGTCTGTTTATCCCGTTCTGGCCTGCGTTGTAGGAGGCTGCTGCCAGAGTCCAGTTGCCATAGGTTTGGTAGCTTTTTTGCAGGTAAGCGCAGGCTGTTTCGGTTGATTTCTCCAGATGATATCTTTCGTCAATTTCATTGTCTACTTCCAGTCCGTAATCTTTGGCCGTTCCTTTCATCAGCTGCCAAAAGCCTGTTGCTCCTGCCGGTGAAACAACATTCGACAGGCCACTTTCGATTACGGCCAGGTATTTGAAATCGTTTGGGATATTGTGTGCGGCCAAAATTGAGTCGATCACCGGAAAAAAGCGGTAGGTTTTTTTTATAAGTTGCAGGGTTGACGAATGCCAATAGGTGTTTACCATGAGCTCGCGGTCGAGGGCCTCTCTGACGTAAAACAAATCGAGAGGCACATCTTCTCCGGCAAAATTTAGTGAGGCAGGCATAGGCATGGAAACAATTCGGTAATACTGTTCATTCATCCCCGGTGATTGCATGGCCTGGCGATGTTGTAACCGATCGAATCCAAAAATAAGTAATCCGATGATGAGTAAGAGCAAGATATAGCTGACTATTTTTTGCATGGTATCGTGGAGTACACTATTTTTTAATACATTGTTTTATAATACTTTGACACATGTCTGAACTGCATCTTCGTTGAGGTGCAGCAAAACTAGTAAGAATTCTACTTCTGATCAGAATGGACTTTTAAAATCTTTAAACAGCGGGCTAATCATGTCTTTTTCCGACAAAATCGGGTCTTTTATACGCCAGTCGATGTTCAGATCGGGGTCGTTCCAGCGAAGGCTGCCCTCTGAAGCTTTGTTGTATACGTTGGTGCATTTATAAAAGAAGGTGGTATTGTCTTCAAGGGTTACAAAACCGTGGGCAAAACCCGGCGGAATCCAATACATCCATTTGTTGTCCTGGGTGAGTTCGATGCTGGCCCATTGTCCGAAAGTAGGCGATGACTTCCTGATGTCCACTGCAACATCGAGCACCGCTCCCCGGATAACCCTGACAAGTTTGCCCTGAGCAAATGGCGGACTCTGAAAATGAAGACCGCGGAGTACATTTTTTTGCGATTTCGATTCGTTGTCCTGAACAAAGTTCTGGTCGATGCCATTCCTCAGGAATACTTCCTTGTTGTAGGATTCGAAAAAATAACCGCGGTGGTCTTCAAACACGCTGGGTTTCACAATATAAAGGTCCGGGATATTGGTCTTGATGATTTCCATGTATCTCTGATTTTTAAGGTGTAAAGATACTTAAAAAAATCCATGACTGTAATCCATTTTTTAAAATGAAGGATTCGATTAACCGGTAAAAACAAATAGATTACTCGCTGATATCTTCAAAAGAGTTGCTTTTTCTGGGGTTTATCTGGATGGTTTTTTTGCAATCAAGGCATCTCTCCTTCATCAGCAAAACTGTAATATTTATCATTACCTATGATCAGATGATCCAGGATGCTGATGTCCAGACTTTTTCCTCCGGCAACAATTTTTTTCGTCAGCTGCACGTCGTTTTGGCTGGGCTGAAGGTTGTTCGATGGGTGGTTGTGTGCCAGAATGATGGAGGAGGCATGCTGTTCCAAAGCCAGTTGGAAGATTTTTTTTGGGTCGGCAACTGTGCCGGCCAGCCCGCCTTCGCTGATGTTGGCTTTTCTGATCACTTTGTTGGCCCTGTCGAGCAGGATGATCCAGAATTCCTCGTGGTATTTGTCGCTGAGTTCGGCATACAGGAGGTTGTAAGCATCCTGGCTGGAGGATATTTTCGTGGTATCGATGAGTACATCATCGGCACGCCGTCTGCGCCCCAACTCCAGAGCGGCCACAATGCTGATGGCTTTGGCAGGGCCAATGCCTTTGAATTTGATCAGGTCGCTGATGCTCAAACGCGAAAGCTCTGCCAAATTGTTATCGACAGAGCTTAAAATACGCTTGGCAAGTTCTACGGCTGACTCATCGTTGTTGCCGCTCCCGATTAATATGGCGATGAGCTCAGCTTTCGAGAGCTGTCCCTTGCCTTTTAACATCATTTTTTCTCGTGGACGATCGTCTTCCGACCATTGACTGATTGGTATTTTTTCCATAGCAGGTTAGTTTATAGTGATTAAAACAGCGTAAAGGTACATGTTTTTTTTAACCAACCAACTTTTTTATACCAAATCATATCAGGCACTTGATCTGAGCCAATCGGGTTTGCCTTATGTTGAAGATTCTCCTAAGATTCTGGTTATACCGAATCGGATGAGGTTTGCAAAAACAGGAAAACCTAATCCTATCGGTATTAACTGCTTCTGACAGGACTTTTTTTGCAAAATCAGTTAGAAGCAGTATAAATTGTTCTATTGCACAACCATTTTGGTTGTTGTGGCTGTGCCGGTTTTTTCGGAGAAAACTCCCAAAATATACAGTCCGGGTTTCAGGTTGATGTCGATCAGAAAATTATTACCATTTACTTTCCGGCTTAAGGCCAGCCTGCCACTCAGGTCGTAAATTTCAATTTTGTTTATTTCGTGGTTTGATGTCAGGCTGAGTTGGTTGCGCACAGGATTGGAGATGCTGATGTCGATTTTGTTATTTAGCTCAGGAATAGCAGTTAGCAGGTCGCCTACTACCATGATGTCATCAATTTTTGTTTTTCCTGTAGGCAGCAGTTCATCGCCATTGATGTCCAGGTTGGAGGTGATTACCCACCTGATATCTACCTGATCTTTGTCGTTGCAGGCCTCTGGCAAGGGCAGGTTTGTTAATTCGCTGGTAGTCCAGTCGTTAGCGGCTAGTATTTCTCCGTTTTCCACGTCCATCCATTCGGTCATGTCCTGAGTCCTGTATTGCAGTTTGAAGTTGCGAGGGCCGGCATCTGTATTTCCTGATTGCTGTTTAGAACTAATGGTGAGGTTCTCGTAACCGGCTGTGTTTATGCGGATATACCATGCTTTTTCATCTATTCCGTTGTCCCATCCGTTACATTGTGCGGCTTTGGTGGCGAATCCGTTTTTCATTTCGATGGCTCCTGTTCCGCCCATAGTAGATAAAAATGCCAATTGGTTGTTGAGGTTTGCCTCGTCGGGAATGGTGTCGCTCAAATCACTCGATGGAAAACTCCAGCTTACCAGTGTTTCAGTTTGAGAAAACGCCGCATTTGTAAGCCATAATGTGATTAAAAGTAAAAAGAAATTTTTCATAGGTGTTGGTTTTTTATTTAAAAGTGAATGTTAATCCCGCCCTG
>DJVY01000204.1 GCA_002440885.1 Bacteroidales bacterium UBA6244 | reverse complement strand
TGGTGTCGGCTATTTCAGCCTGAAACCCTTTGTTCCGCAATTCGGCTACGAGCTTTCGCGCGTTGGCTTCGCTGTTGAAAGACCCCGCGATGAGGAAATAGGAAAAATGCCGTTGCACTTTTACAGGACTTATTTCAATAATTTTTTCGGTTGTCTTCACTTCGGGCATTTCTTCAGGGGTTTCCTGAACGGGTTCAGCTACCACAGGTTTTTCGAGATCCACTTTCTCTGTCAAATCTTCCGTGTTTTCCACTATTTTTTCGTTCAGGGTCTCCTTGCTTATGGTGTTTGCACTTTTCATAGGAGGAAGGAGGGAGGCCTTGTTGATTTCAGGCTGTCCGGCATTTGGCGTATCTGTCTGTTGTTTTTTGAACAATCCGGGGAAATGACTCGTGGCATAGTAAGTTATCTTGCCAAAAGGGAACATGTTGATGTTCCTGGCGAGGTAACTGTGCGGGTTGGTATACAGGAAGGGAATTTTTGAGGCATGACGCTCATAATAATAGCCCATAGCGTGCCTGTGCATGTAAATATAGCCTGCTCCCATGAGGAAAAATACCACCATTAAAAAAATGAGTTGTTTTACAAATGGAGTTTTTCTGCGTGTGGCCACCATGCGTTTTCTCGGCGGTTTTTTGTCGACAGGAGTTGTTTTAGCTTCCGGTTTCTTTTCCGTTGTAACTTTTTTAATTGCGCCCAGAATCTTTTCTTCTTCCGTTGTTCTGGTTATGGCAGGCGAAACAAAGCTCCCCAGTCCAAAGGCCTGAGGGTTATAATTGATGGACAAGTCCTGGGTAAACTCAATATTTTGTTCGGAAGTAAGGTGAAGGTTTCCAATGCCGTGAAACTTGATTCGTTTTCCGTTTTCAAGTGCTTTGGTGCATTGAAAGGCAAACTGATCGACTCTGGATTTGGCTTCGCGGTAACTCAGGTTTTCTTTGGCCGCAACGTAGTTTACCAGCAGTCCGTCGTTTGTTTTGAGGTGTGCATTAAAGTGAACCACACGAAATGGAGGCTTAAAATGATGCGTCACATTGATCACCTGTGCAGGTTTGTCGTTGGTAATAAATCCGCCCAGTCCGGGTATAACAACACACTCGTAATCATACAATAAATCGCCTATGTACCCTGCAATTTTCATTGGTATTCCTTTTATTTTCCGAACCTGCTAAATTACAAAACAATATTTGTTCAATCAATAATTGTTAGTAAGTTTTCCAGATCTTCGGGTGTGTCGATACCAATAGTCTCAAAGTCAGTTGTCTGAGTATGTATGGAGAGGCCATTTTCGAGCCAGCGCAACTGTTCGAGCCGTTCGGCCAGCTCCAGTTTGCCGGGTAAAAGCTGCATAATCCGTATCAGACTGTCGCGTTTAAAGCCATACAGGCCGATATGTTTGAAATATTGGTGGTGGTTTATCCAATCCTTTGGTTCAAAATCCCTGACAAGTGGAATGGGATGTCGGCTAAAATAAATGGCCTGCCCATTTTTCCCGATAACTACCTTCACAACATTGGGGTTGAAAAGAGTTTCGGACTGATCGATTTTTTTTATCAGCGTAGCTATTTTGATTTCAGGTTTTCTCAACAACGAACAAATCATTTCAATTTGTTCGGGACGAACGGTGGGTTCGTCACCTTGTACGTTGATCACTGCATCGTACCTATACCCGGCTGCTTCTAGTATTTCAGCGGTTTCGTAGCACCGGGAAGTGCCATTTTGGTGGTGCGTTCCGGTAAAAACCGCATCACCATTAAACTCTTTCACGTGATCGTATATCCTCTGGTCATCGGTTGCTACAACCACCCTGTCGATACTTTTCGTCTTTAAGGTCTGTTCGAAAACTCTGTTTATCATGCTTTTGCCTTTAATCATGGCCAAAGGTTTTCCCGGAAATCGGGTGCTTTGGTAACGGGCGGGTATGATGGCGAGAATTTTCATGTACAGGTCTGAGTGCAGTGGTTAAAACAATCCATGAATTTCAGCATTCACTTTGTCGATAACGACGCTTAAGTCTTCGGGTTTGTTGAAATCCATGTCGTCGACATTGATAATGAGTAATTTACCTTTGTCGTATTTTTCTATCCAGGCTTCATAACGTTCGTTTAGCAGTTTAAGGTAATCGAGGCGGATAGATTCTTCGTAATCACGGCCACGCAATTGTATCTGTTTTACGAGGGTACTTACCGAAGCGCGCAGGTAGATCAGCAGGTCAGGAGCCTGGAGAAAAGCGCTCATCAGTTCAAACAATGAAGAGTAATTCTCGAAGTCACGCGTCGACATCAGGTTCATGTGGTGGAGGTTAGGTGCAAAAATGTATGCATCCTCGTAGATGGTTCTGTCCTGAATAATGTTGTCGCCACTTTCCCGTATCTCAATTACCTGTCTGAACCGCGAGTTGAGGAAATACACCTGAAGGTTAAACGACCAGCGTTGCATGTCGTCGTAAAAACTATGAAGATATGGATTGTTTTCAACGTCTTCGTAATNNGGTTTCCATCCAAACTGTTTCGACATCAGTCGGGTAAGCGTCGTTTTTCCTGATCCGATATTGCCGGCTATAGCTACATGCATGATTAAAAAATTTTCTACGAATATAGAAAAAGTTTTATTGCCTGTAGTTGCTATTTAAACAATGGACATTGTTTTTACTTTTACCGCAGTTGGTCATGAGGCGTTTGGTCAAAAGGCGGTTGGTCAAATGGCTGTTGACTATTGGCTGAAATTGCCATCCAATTATGATGTCTTTAAAAAGCAAAAGTCCAAGCTGGTTTTATCAATTCGCGGGATGAATTCCTTTTTGAAACTTATTCTAAAGCCAGGATATCTTCCACATGTTTTCTGTCGTTCGATAAGCGAGGTACTTTGTTTTGACCCCCAAGCTTGTTCCTTTTCTTCATCCAGGTATAGAAAGTTCCGGGTTTCATCACATCGATTTTTGGTGGTTTAAGCACCAGGTCGTGGTATCTTTTGGCTTCGTAATCAGAGTTTTGTGATTTCAGGGCTGTGTCGAAAGCTTCTTTGAAATATTCTAAGTCTACCGGTTCTTTTTCAAATTCCATGAGCCATTGGTGGCCCACGGTATTGTTTTCGAAGATGGGGGCGGCAGTATATTCGGTAAGAATGGCGTTGGTTTTGCGGCAAGCTATCACCAGTGCTTTTTCGGCGTTGTCGATTATCAATTCCTCGCCCACCGCATTGATAAAATTTTTAATCCGTCCGGTAATTCTGATGCGGTAGGGGTTTTTACTGGTAAAAACAATGGTGTCGCCAATCATGTAGCGCCAAAGTCCGGCGTTTGTGTTGATGATCATGGCGTAGTTAACGCCCACTTCCACCTCGTTCAAAAGCACAGTTTTGTAGGTGTCTCCGGTCATATCCGACACAGGAATAAACTCATACCAAATGCCATAATCCAACATCAACATCAGGTCGGTGTTGTCGCGTTGATCCTGTATGCCGAAAAATCCTTCGGAGGCATTATAGTTATCTCGGTAGGCCATGCGAGGTGAGGAGATGATTTGCTCAAATTGAGCGCGGTAGGGTTCGAAATTTACCCCACCGTGGAAGAAGACTTCCAGGTTTGGCCATACTTCACTTAAATCAGAAGTTCCGGCTTTGGCCAATATTTTTCTGATCAACACCAGCATCCAGCTGGGCACACCCGACAGGCTTGTAACATCATGGTTTATAGTTGATTCAGCCATCAGCTCAAGCTTGTTTTCCCATTCGTCCATCAGGGCAATCGAGAGCGATGGCGTGCGTTTAAACTGTGCCCAAAGTGGTAGGTTGTGCATGAGTATTGCGGAAAGGTCGCCTTCAATATATTGGGTGTTGCTGATTTCAAAAATATTGTGACTTCCACCCATCACAAGACTTTTTCCTTCAAAAAAACCAGATTCTGGATAGAGATTGAAATATATCGCTAGCAGGTCTTTACCTCCTTTATAGTGACATTCTTCGAGGGAGCTTGGGCTTACCGGAATAAATTTGCTTTTGCTTCCGGTTGTCCCCGATGATTTAGCGAACCATGTGATGTCTTCAGGCCAAAGGATATTTTGTTCCCCTTTCCGCATTCTATCTACCAGCGGTTTCAGGTCTTCGTATGTATTTATTGGTACACGACTGCGAAAGTCATCAGCATTTTTTATGGATTTGTAGTCGTATTTTTTTCCCCATTCGGTATCTTTTGCCGTGGCGATCAGCTTTTTAAACAGGTCTTGCTGAACATCGTGCGGGTATTTTACGAACAAATCAATTTGATGAATTCGTTTTTTTATCCACCAGTTGAGTACAGAGTTTAGAATCGTCATTGCAGGTTCTATCATTGATTGTTGCGCCTCAAAATTACATAGTTTTGGCCAATGTGTGTATTCTTAACAATATTTTTATTTTGGGATGCACGACTTCAACCTGTGTTATCTTTGTAAAAAGTTTGGACATGATTTGTTTTCCCAACGCAAAAATAAACCTTGGACTGATGGTTACTGATAAACGTGAGGATGGTTTCCATAACCTGCGCACCTGTTTTTATCCGATCCCATTGTGTGATGTGCTGGAGTTTGTGCCTTCGGAGAAGTATGCCCTTACAGTGTATGGTTCGCCTCTGTTGGGAGATCCGAAGAAAAATTTAGTTTCCCAAGTCTATTCAGTCATGCAACAGGCTTTTGACATTCCTCCTGTAAAGGTGTCGTTATTAAAACGAATTCCAATACAATCAGGATTGGGTGGAGGCTCGTCGGATGCGGCTTTCTTTATGAGGGAACTCAATGGTTTTTTTGGATTGAGGCTAACTGTAGCTGACATGGAAAAACTTATAGCCCCATTGGGTAGCGATTGTGCCTTTTTTATAAGAAATAGCCCGTCCATGGGAGAGGGGAGAGGAGATCAGCTTTCTTTGGTTGCGGTTTCACTAAAGGGTGTTTGTGCCACCTTATTTTTTCCGGGATTTAGCATCCCGACAGCACTGGCCTATTCCCTGGTCGTGCCCAGCTGTAATGAAAGCGCACTGCCTGTCTTGCTTGCTGCCGATCGAAACACTTGGCGCACATCGCTTTACAATGATTTTCAGTCGGTAGCGGAGCGCTTGTTTCCTGAAATAGCTTTAATCACGGAGGAAATGTATAAGCGTGGTGCTTTTTATGCTTCTCTCTCGGGAAGTGGATCAGCAGTTTATGCTCTGTCGGACCAACCTTTAAACATGAGCAATTTTCCGGTTAAAGGTACAATTTACCAGTGGATATTTTAAAGAGATTATCCTACTGAGTATAAATAGTTTCAAAAAGTCGGATGCTATACATTGAAAAAGTCCTGTTGCGGGCTTTCTTCCTACCTGTGTATTCAATACTTTTGCCGGTTTTTACGATACAGCATGAAATTATATAGGGTCTTTTATTATTTGGTGGTTTGGTTTTTGTTGTTGGTCTTGCCGACAAAAGCAACTTACGGGCAGGCCGACACCATTCCTCTTTCGGAGGTGGTGGTCCAATCTTCTGCGCATCCCGTTGTCTTTAAGCAGTTGTCGAGGACTATTACCGTGATTTCAGCCGAGCAGATTGCCAGTGCTCCTGTTCACAGCCTGGACGAAATACTACGTTTTTATGGTGGAGTGGATGTGCGGGAGCGCGGTACTTGGGGTGTGCAATCGGATCTAAGCATGCGGGGAGGTGGTTTCGACCAAAACCTCTTGATGCTTAACGGGGTAGCACTTAACGATCCGCAGACAGGGCATCACAATTCAAGTCAGGCGATTGCCCTGGCCGGCATCGAAAAAATTGAAGTGATGCAAGGGCCTGGAACCCGGTGGTTTGGGCCAAATGCTTTTTCGGGAGGGATTAACATCATTACGCGCAAGCCTGATGCTTCGGAGCTTGTTTTTGATCTGTCAGGAGGGCAGTATGGGCTAATTTTTGGCGATGTTTCCGGTACTGCAGTTTTCGGGAAATGGGCTAACACCACTGCTGTAAGCTGGCATAAATCAGCAGGCTATACGCCAAATACTGACTTTTCTTCGAGGCTTATCACCAACGAAAGTCAAATACCTTTGGGTCTTGGCATGCTGAAAGTTTATGTGGGTTATATCGATAAAGCCTTTGGTGCTCAGGCCTTTTATAGCCCTAAATACCCTGATCAGTTTGAGCAGGTAAAAAGCACTCTGGTTACCGTGCATTATGGGCAGGAAAAGAAGCGACCCTTTTCGGCCACTTTTACCTGGCGGCGGCTTAACGATCGTTTTGAGTTATTCAGAGAGGGGGATGGATGGTATCATCACCAGGATGGTTTCTTTATTAAAGGTACAGATACAGCCGGATTTGCCACACCGAAAAGCCTGTATCCCTACACCGGCCATAATTACCACCGCACGGACGTGATTTCGTTCAATGCCGGGACGGGATTCGATACAAAAGTCGGCGATACCCGTGTGGGTTTTCGGTTTCAAAACGAGTCCATTCTAAGTAATGTGCTAGGTGAACTGTTGTCAGATACGGTTTATTTAGCTGGAACAACTGCATGGTATAACCATGGTAAAAACAGACAACACGTGGATGTGTCGTTAAACCACAGTTATGTCTACCACCGTTTTTCGTTGGCTGGAGGGATAAGCTTGCACTACAACTCCGATTACGGATTGTACCCCTCACCGGGACTGGATATGGGATATTTTATTACCGAAACTTTTAAAATATACGGCACAGTAAATCATTCAGTCAGGCTTCCAACCTTTACCGACTTGTACTACAGCGGGCCAGACCGGGTGAGTAATCCAAACCTGAAACCCGAACAGGCTTTTACAGGCGAGATTGGCTCAAAGTGGTTTGTGAATGATCGGTTCACCTTTTCGGCTGCAATATTTCGTCGTGATGGAAAAGATTTAATCGATTGGGGAAAACTAAATCCCGATGACCCCTGGCAGAGCATGAACTTAACGCGCTTAACGACTTACGGTTTCACTTTGGGTTCACAGTATTTGTCGCCTTCCTCGTCGCAGCAAATCGTCAGGTATGCAGGACTGAGTTATACCTATCTGTCATCGGAAAAAAACACCAGCCAATACCTGTCGCTATACGCCCTCGACTACCTGAATCACAACCTGACTTTTAATCTGGTTCACCGTCTTCCGCTGCGGCGCTTGGAGGTTTCGTATGCTTACAATTTCCGTCAACGCTCGGGTGCTTATGTTCAATACCCATCAGGCGAGCAAGTTTCCTATGCGCCGGTACACCAACTCAACATGAAAATTACTTATGCCACCCGGTGGGTTAAATTCTATGTGTCAGGTCGCAACCTGCTCAACAGCGATGTGTTAGACTATCCCTATGTTCCACAACCCGGCCGTTGGTTTGTGTTGGGCGCAACGGGTAAAATCGGACTTTAAGAAGGTGATCTGATTTATTGAGAGACAGTATATCAGGGCGACAATTTTTTTTTGTAATTTCGGCTCTTATAAAAAATCATTAAATGAATCGAATTGTACTCATCACAGGCGCTACCAGCGGAATTGGGAGGGCTTGTGCCTACAGGTTTGCCGCCGAAAAGGATTTCCTCATCTTAACCGGAAGACGGAAAAGTCGACTTGACGAGCTTGGCAGCGCGTTGCAAGCAGAATTCAACACGCGTGTGCTTACCCTTTGCTTTGATGTGCGAAACCGTGTTGAAGTGGAACACAGTCTGAGCACGCTTCCTGCTTCGTGGCAAGCGGTTGATATACTGGTAAACAATGCCGGTCTGGCCGTTGGGTTAAACCCTTTGCAGGAAGGAGAAACCGACGACTGGGAACGTATGATAGATACCAATGTGAAAGGTTTGCTCTATGTTAGCCGGACAATTGTTCCTGGGATGGTTGCCCGACGTAAAGGACATGTAATCAATATTGGGTCAATTGCAGGCAAAGAGGTTTATCCCAACGGCAACGTGTATTGTGCCACCAAATTTGCTGTGGATGCGCTAACAAAGGGATTACGTATGGACACTGTGAAAGCAGGAATTAAAGTTACCCAGATTGCTCCTGGAGCCGTCGAAACAGAATTCTCTATGGTCAGGTTTAAAGGCGATGCCGACCGGGCCGGGGGCGTTTATAAAGGTTTCGTTCCACTGTCGGGAGAGGATGTTGCCGATGCCGTATTTTACGTGTGTTCACTACCTGATCATGTAAATATCAACGACCTGGTTATTATGCCAACAGCTCAGGCCAGCGCTACCCTTATCGATAAGAGCTTATAAACAACCGCTGACTGCTCTGTTAATAAGTAATATACATAGTTATTTATTTATTTTTACTTTTGCAAATCACTAACCAAAACACAACAATAATGGAGGTAACCAGAATATTTGATCTTCTTACCCATTACAGGCTGTCGTATAAGGAAAAGGACGATGTATTGGCAGGTAAAGAGGGGGGCAACTGGGTGAAATATAGTCTGGAACAGTATCATGACTATGCTAACCAAATTAGTTACGGTTTATTGAAACTCGGAATCGGCAAAGGCGATACCATTGCCACGATTTCGAATAACCGGCCTGAGTGGAACTTTATCGACATGGGCATCATGCAAATAGGGGCTGTGCATGTCCCTATTTATCCTACCATCAGCGAGGAGGACTATAAATACATTTTAAAGCATGCCGGAGTAAAAATTGTCTTTGTCGCCGGTAAGGAATTGTTGCGCAAGATCGAACATATTCTCCCCGACATTGAAAACGTACAGAAAGTGTACACATTCAAAGAGGTGGAGGCTTACGAAAACCTATCGGGTTTGATTGAACTTGGTAAACAGAACCCAGTGCCAGATGTTGTGGAGAAACTTAAAACAGGAATCGGAGAAGATGATGTGGCCACATTGATCTACACTTCAGGCACGACAGGTTTCCCGAAAGGGGTTATGTTGTCGCACAAAAATATTCTGAGTAATGTAAAAGGCTCACACGCCATATTTCCTGTTGACGAAACTTCAAGGGGGTTAAGCTATTTGCCACTTTGTCATGTATACGAACGGATGGTTAATTATGTACTTCAATACAAGGGGGTTTCGATTTACTATGCCGAAAACATGGCCACTATTGTGGACAATATCCAGGAGGTCAGTCCTCATATTATGACCACCGTACCCCGGTTACTCGAAAAAGTGTACGATAAAATTCTGGCCAAGGGGCGTAAGCTCAAAGGCATAAAGAAGCAAATGTTTTTTTACGCTGTTAATCTGGGGTTAAAATACGAGTTCGACCAAACGGGTAAAGCTTTCTATCAGGCCAAGCTCAGGTTGATGAATAAGCTCGTGTTTAGCAAGTGGAGAGCGGCTTTTGGAGGTGAGATGGTGTGCATTGTTTCGGGCGGTGCGGCCTTGCAACCCAGACTGGCCCGCATATACAACGCTGCCGGAATCAACGTGCTCGAGGGATATGGAATGACGGAATCGTCGCCGGTGATTGCGGTGAACACTTTTGTTCCCGGGAAACGCAAGATAGGTACGGTTGGGCCGCCACTCGAAGGGGTGGAGGTGAAGATAAGTGCTGAGGGTGAAATACTTGTGAAAGGCGACAATGTGATGAAGGGCTATTACAAGGATGAAGCCATGACAGCGACCACTATTGTGGATGGCTGGCTGCACACCGGCGATGTGGGGGTTATCGACGACAAGGGACTTTTAAAAATCACCGGACGCGTGAAAGAGATTTTTAAAACCTCGATGGGTAAATATATTTCACCCGTTTTGTTGGAAAACAAGATCAAAGAATCACCGTTTTTCGATCAGATCATGGTGGTAGGGGAGAACCAGAAATTTGCCGCCGCACTTATCGTTCCCGACTTTGAACACCTGCGCACCTGGTGCAAGATTAAAGGTGTTGCCTGGACCAACACAGAAGAGATGTTGAAAAATAAAGTGATCAGAGATCGTTTTAAACGTGAAATCGACTGCTTCAACAAGCAGTTCGGCGACACTGAGAAAATAAAAAAGTTCGAACTCATCGACCACGAATGGACGGTGGATTCAGGCGAAATAACGGCAAATCTTAAGCTAAAACGCAGCTTGATTCAGAAACGTTATGCCGACATTATTGAAAAATTGTTTGTTTAAAAAATACTTAACACCTTATTATATGGCTGAAATAACACTTAAAGGAAATAAAATCAATACCATTGGCAATTTGCCGAAGGTTGGCGACATGGCTCCGGATTTTACATTGGTTCAGGACAACCTGTCGGTAAAATCACTTTCCGACTATAAAGGCAAACGCCTTGTATTGAACATTTTTCCAAGTCTGGATACCGGAACTTGCGCGGCTTCGGTGCGTAGATTTAACAAAGAAGCTGGCGATTTGACGAACACCAAAGTGCTGTGCATTTCCAAAGACCTGCCTTTTGCTCAGGCACGGTTTTGTGGGTCGGAAGGGCTTGTAAACGTCGAAAACTTATCTGATTTCAGAACAGGTAGCTTTGGGAAAGACTACGGAGTAGAAATTGTCGACGGACCGTTGGCTGGTCTGGAGTCGAGGGCTGTGGTAGTGATCGATGAAAAGGGTAAAGTAATCTACACCGAGCAGGTATCCGAAATAGTAGATGAGCCGGATTACGCAGCGGCATTGGCTGTTTTGTAAAAAAAAATCACAGATTTAATGTTGTATAACCTGCCGGCTTTTTGTCGGCAGGTTTAGTTTTGGGACTTTAGTTTTTTCAACTGTTGTCTGGCTTTGGTTTGGATGCTGTTCCTATATACCTCGAATTCCATATCCAGGCATTGTTCATAGGCTTGTATGGCCGATAAAGTATCGGCTTTTATTTCAAAAATGTTTCCCAGAAGCAAGGCGGAATTTCCGGCGAAGTAGTTTTGGCTTGTTTTGCCCATAGCCATCGTCTTGCGGTAGGCCGTTATGGCTTTCTGCCATTGTTCGGTTTTGTCGTAAATTCGTGCCAGCCTGTATTCCCTTTCAAGTTTTTGCTCATTGGTTAGTTTAGTCAAATTCATTTCAATGAGTTCTGAGTAAGCCTTATGGTAGTAACCTCCATCGAAGAGCAGTCGGCTTTTTATAAGCGAAACATTAGGCACGGTCTTTTGCTGAGCTTCCCGTTTGGCTTCTTTATCTATTCCCACTTCCGTTTCGGATGTTGTTATTTCAGTGAGGTGAGCAAAATAGGCTGTTGTGTCTCCTGCAAGCAAGCTGCACCAGGCCAGCTTCCGGTGTGCATCGGTGAGGTAATTGGTCCCGGCGAAGTTTTGAATAAAATCCTGATAACTGTCAGAAGCATTTGGCAGATCCATCCGTCTCAAATAGCATTCAGCTTTGAGGTATTCCAGGTAGTAAAACGGATAATATTGGTTGAGGCTGTCGATAGAGGAAAAAGCCTCAAGGGCGGCATCGTTTTTTCCGGTTCGCATCAGCAGGTTGATGGTCATGTATTTAAGCAGGAGATTGTCGGGGTTTTCTTCTACCAGCAATTGTTTTAACGTATCCAGACTTGTGGTTTTGTCGTAGAAGTTCATGTTGATCAGCGCCAGATAAAACAGGATTTCTTGTCTGAACATTTTATATTGCTTGTTGTTGTTGGTTAGTTCCAGTGCTTGGGATAATTCTTGTTTCCCTTGAGCAACACTTCCCGACAAGTTGATGATTTTGAGCATCCATTGGTATTTGTCGGGCACAACGCCAATCATGGCATGGATAGCGCCAAGGGTAATTTGGTTGGGCAGAAAGTCAGGAAACTGCTGTTGATTTTCTTCAATGGCGCGATAGGCTCTGATAAACTCGAGCCCCGCCGTAGAATATTCACCAAACTTAAGTCGGCTGAGTGCCCACTGCAGATTGATGTTGGCGATTATGAAAAGCCTGAACGGTTCTGATTTTGGCAACAATTCGACTTGACTCAGGCGATCGCTTTTATTGTTGGATAAGGTTTCGAAGGTGTGGACATCCTCGCTGATAAACAGGCTCAGGTAATCGATGTAATTCTCCAGATAGGTATATTGCAGGTTTTGGTTGTCAGATTTTTTTCCTTCAGCTATCAATGTTTCAGCCTCTTGAAACCGGAGTGAAAACACCAGATTGTAACTCTGGAGAACCTCGGGAGTAAGGCGGGCATGGGGTTGCGACCAAAGGTTTTGTGCGCTTATCAGAAATATGAATAACCAGCGGTTCATAGTCAGTGTTGAGGCGATAAAAGTAAATAAAAAAAGGAGTATGAGAAACCCATACTCCTTTTCGTAACTTTAAAATAACACTTAGTTTTTGAGCTGTTCGTGAACAATCTCGGCTACTTCGTTGTCGACCAAAATACGTCCGCAGTAGTCGCAAACGATAATTTTTTTATGTACCCTGATGTCAAGTTGGTGCTGAGGGGGGATTTTGTTAAAGCAACCACCACAGGCATCGCGCTCAATCTGAACCACGGCCAACCCGTTGCGTGCGTTTTTGCGGATACGTTTGTAGGCGGTAAGCAGACGGTCTTCGATATATTTTTCGTTTTCGCGTGATTTTTCGATCAGTTTTTCTTCCTCTTTTTCCGTTTCTGTCACGATGTCCTGAAGTTCGTCTTTTTTCGAGGCCAGGTCGGCAGAGCGTTCAGATAATCGGGTTTGGGCAACGGTAATCTCAGCATTCAGCATCTCGATTTTGTACTGTGCTTCTTTGATTTTCTTTTCCGAAAATTCAATCTCCAGTGCCTGAAATTCGAGTTCTTTGGTCAGTGAGTCGTATTCGCGGTTGTTTCTTACATTTTGTTGTTGCTCTTCGTAGCGTTTTATCAGCGAATTGCTCTCTTTTATCGCTTCTTTTCTGTGAATAATCGTTTGGTTGTGCAACTCAACCTCTTCGTTAAAATTTTCGATACGTGTTTTCAACCCTGCAATTTCATCTTCAAGGTCTTCTACTTCCAGAGGAAGTTCACCTCTGATGATCTTAATTTTATCAATCTGGGAGTCAATTTGCTGAAGACTATAGAGGGCAATTAGCTTTTGCTCAACACTAAACTCTTCTTCCTTCATTAATTTTTCTTTTGACATAGTACTTCGATTACAGTTTTACAAAAAGGAAACAGGATTGATGTTCTTTTTTGAAATTCGGAGTGCAAAATTAGGAAAATTTTTGGTTAATAAACTTTCCAACAATTCTTTTGTACCTTGTTCGGTTTCAAAGTGCCCGGCATCCACTATGGTCATCTTGCCGCGGTGCTCAAAAAACTCATGGTATTTCACGTCTGCGGTAACAAAAACATCGGCTTTTGCCCTGAAAGCCGCTTCTGTTAAAAAACTGCCACTGCCTCCGCAAATGGCCACCGTTTGCACCTCGTGCGGTATCAGCTGATTGTGTTTGATGTGCTGACAGCCCAGGTTTTTCTTTATTTTGTTAAGAAACTCTATCGGGGGCAACGGCTCCTCTAATGTGCCAATCATCCCGCTGCCAATAGCGGTATAAATATTTTCGAGTGGGTAGATGTCGTAAGCTACCTCTTCATAGGGATGGACCTCGAGCATGGCGTTGATTACCGCATTCACTTTAAAAGAAGGAACAATGGTTTCAATTCTGGTTTCAGCTTCGGTATGTAATTTTTCTTTTTCACCAACGAAGGGCTGACTGTTTTCCAATCCCATAAATGTACCTTCGCCTGCCTGGTTGAAGCTGCAATGGCTGTAATTACCGATATGACCGCCTCCTGCATCAAAAAGAGCCATCCTCACCTTGTGGGCATATTCAGTAGGGCAGAAGGTGACAATTTTTTTTAGGCTGCCCGTTTTTGGAGCCAGGATACGTGTGTTTATCAGGTCTAGCTTCCTGGCCAACTGGCTGTTCACACCTGATGTTATATTGTCGAGGTTTGTGTGTATGGCATAAATAGCCAGGTGGTTTCGTATGGCTTCGATAACACAGGTTTCTACTTCGGAGCTTCCGGTAATGCGTTTTAAACCCTTGAAAATTAGCGGGTGATGGGCTATAATCAGGTCGCAACCATGGGCTACGGCCTCCTCAATTACCTCTGGCGTTACATCAAGGGTAATCAGCGCTTTGTTCACCATCTGTTCCGGTGATCCGATCAATAACCCCGAATTATCGTAGGATTCCTGTAACGAAACCGGAGCAAGATTTTCGAGAAAGGCTATTATACTGGCTAGTTTAACTGACATATTTTACAAAAACTTTATTTTGTGATAAACAGATTTTTTATACTTTAGTCCACGATATGTCAATACCGATTCCAAAGATACAAACAAAAGGAATTTTGGTGACAAAGATGGGGGTTAAAAATACATAAAACACAAATAACCGATGAATTCATTGCGGTTTTTATTGTTTCCTGTGGCATGGCTTTACGGGTGGATTATTCGATTCAGGCATTGGCTGTTTGATGTAGGGATACTCAAAACCCATGCCTTTCCGATGCCTGTCATAGGAGTGGGGAATTTGTGTTTAGGTGGTACCGGGAAGACACCTTTCGTGGAGTACCTGATCAGGCATTTTGCCAACGAGCATCGTTTGGCGGTGCTGAGCCGGGGGTACGGGCGCAAATCGAAAGGGTTTTTATATGCCAACCAATTTTCCAGTCATGAAGACATTGGTGATGAACCCATGCAGTACTTGCGTAAGTTTGAGGGGAAAATCAAGGTAGCTGTGGATGAAGATCGGGTAGAAGGTGTTCGCAGTCTGATGGACGACGATCCGCAGTTGGAGTTGGTGTTACTCGACGATGCGTTCCAACACAGGTATATAAAACCCGGGTTGTCGATACTTTTAACCGATATTCATAAACTTTACATGGAAGACTACCTCCTGCCCACAGGTAGTTTGCGCGATGTGGTGGCGCAAGCCAAACGAGCCGATATTATTTTAGTCACCAAAACCAACAAAGTGCTGTCGCCCATTACCCGCCGGCGTGTAAAAGGTGTGCTAAAACCTTCTGCTCATCAGTCGCTTTATTTTTCTTATCTCGACTACGGAGAACCCATTTCTTTTCCTGAAAAGACCGACGTCAGTGTCTTTAAAAAGGCCCGCATTATCATCATGTTTTCAGGTATTGCCAACAGTTATCCTTACCAGGAATACCTGCGTGACCTGTGCACAGAGCTTATCGTTCTCGATTATCCCGATCACCATAAATACAACCGCAAAGAGTTACAACATATACGGCGTGTGTACGAAGATACTTTTGGCCTGAACAAAATTATTGTAACTACTGAAAAAGATGCCATGCGCCTTGTGAAATCTGAGTATCTTAGCGAGCTCAATGAATTGCCATTGTTTTATGTTCCGGTTCAGATGAAATTGCACGGACTGGACGAAACCAATTTAATCAACCAACTAACGAAATATGTTAAGTCGAATAGAAGAAACAGTTAATTATATTCAGAGAAAAACCACAGCCACTCCATTGATTGGCATCATTTTAGGATCAGGCATCGGCGAGCTGGCCAACGAAATCGAACCCCTTTCGGTAATTCCCTATCACGAGATTCCAAACTTTCCCGTTTCTACGGTAAAAGGACATCAGGGGAGGTTAATTTTTGGCGTGCTCAACGGGGTAAAGGTGGTTGCCATGCAAGGTCGCTTTCATTTTTATGAAGGTTATTCCATGCAGGAGGTTACTTTCCCGGTAAGGGTGCTAAAACAACTTGGGATAAAATATTTGTTTGTTTCAAATGCCAGTGGCGGCGTGAATGCCGATTTTGAAGTAGGCGACATTATGTTTATTACCGACCATATCAACCTGATGCCCAATCCATTGATTGGAGCCAACCTGGAAGAATTCGGGCCACGTTTTGTCGACATGAGCGAAGCTTATGACAAACAGCTGCTTTCGGTAGCCAAGAAAAATGCACGGCATCTGGGAATTCATTATAAAACAGGCGTTTATGCCGGAGTAACCGGGCCAACTTACGAAACCCCGGCTGAATATAAATACATAAAAACTCTGGGAGCCGACGCCGTAGGCATGTCGACAGTACCCGAGGTAATTGTGGCGCGGCATATGAAATTACCTGTTTTTGCCGTTTCCGTAATATCCGATTTGGGTGTCGAAGGCAAGATCATCGAGATTTCGCATCAGGAGGTGATGGAAGCGGTGGGTCGTGTTACACCAAAACTTATTGCTTTGTTTAAGCATATGGTAGCAGAAGTAGTATCGTTATAAATATTTGGTTTGGAAAGGACTAAGCTGTATTTTGCCTCTGATTTTCATCTCGGCATTCCGGATTACGCCAGCAGCCTGAAACGGGAAAAGATGCTGGTTTCGTGGCTTACACAAGTCGCCGTGGATGCCGCCGAGATCTTTTTAATGGGCGATATTTTCGATTTTTGGTTTGAATACAAAACAGTCGTCCCAAAAGGATTTGTGCGGTTGCTGGGGAAATTGGCCGAGATAACCGATGCAGGCATTATAGTGCATGTTTTTCGCGGAAACCACGATGTATGGGCGTTCGATTACCTGGCCAAAGAAATCAACATTCAGTTACACCGCGAGCCTGTTGTTCGCACCATCGGCGGTCGTACGTTTTTTCTGGCGCATGGCGATGGGCTTGGGCCTGGTGATCATGGTTATAAATTCCTGAAAAAGGTTTTTGAGTTTAAACCTAATCAGTTTTTGTTCAGGTGGCTACATCCGGATATTGGAACACGCATGGGTTTGTATTTTTCGGGACGCAGCCGATTGGCGAATCTGGCCAAAGCCGGAACGCTGGAAAATGAACCCGATCAGCAGAAAGGTGTCCTTCTCGACTTTGCACTGAATCAGCTAAAGCAAAATGAGTCTATCAATTACTTCATATTTGGGCACCGCCATGTTCCAGTGTTGGAATCCATCGGCGATCACACACAGCTGGTGATACTCGGTGATTGGATCACCCATTTTACCTATGCTGTTTTTCACGAGGAAGCCATGCAACTCCTCCGTTATCCACAGGGCACGACAGTAGATTAAACAAATTTTTCGATGAGTTCGACAAGGCGTGTCGAATAACCCATTTCGTTGTCGTACCAGGCCACTACTTTTACCAATTTGTTTTTGTCGCCCAAAACAGCAGTTAGGTTTGCATCAAAAACTGCGGAGTGGGTATTCCCGATTACATCTACCGAAACTATCGGATCTTCTGTGTATTGCAGGATGCCCTTCATGTGTCCTTGCGCGGCAGCTTTAAACAGCCTGTTCAATTCCTCCACGCTGGTCGATTTTCTGAGTGTGCAGGTAAAGTCGGTTAGCGATCCATCCGGCACGGGAACCCGGATGCCAGCCCCACCGAGGTTGTTTTTCAGGTGAGGGAAAATGCGTGTGGCCGCTTTGGCTGCTCCTGTGGTTGTAGGAACGATGGAATAGGCCGCTGCACGACCCCGCCGCCAGTCTTTGTGTGGACCATCCACCAGGTTCTGGTCTTTGGTGTACGAATGTACGGTGGTGATAAAACCCTTTTCAATGCCGAAGTGCGTGTCCAGAATTTTAATCAGCGGCGCTACATTGTTGGTGGTACAGGAGGCATTTGAGATGATGACATCGTTTCGGTCGATGACCTCGTCGTTTACTCCCAGAACTACAAATTTTACGTCATCGCTTTCGCCTTTAGCCGGAGCCGAGATGATTACCTTTCGCGCTCCTGACTCGGTAACATGCCGCATTGCTGAGGCTTTTTCGATGAACAACCCGGTCGACTCAATCACAACGTCTATTTGCATGGCTTTCCATGGCAGTTTTCCCGGGTTTGGCTCATTTAGTACCGTGATGGGGAGGCCGTTAATAATGATTTGATTCTGGTTATGTTCCACACTACCCTTAAACTCACGTTGTACCGAGTCGTATTTAAACAGATGAGCCAGGTTGGCCGGATCTGACAAATCGTTTATCGCCACAACCTCCATTTTTTCATTCTCAAGAATCTTACGCAAGGTTACACGGCCAATTCTGCCAAAGCCATTGATGGCAATTCTAATCTTTTTCATTTATAAAACAGTGTTTATCACATGTTTGTGAGGTGATGAATTTGGGAAGTAAAGGTACTCCTTTTCGGGAGACCCACAATTGAGAATTTTTTGATTTGCTATTATTCGGGTAATTCTTTTTTCGAGGTGCTGTAAATATAATTGACTCAAGCTTGGCAGTTAATCCTATTTAGTGAAAATCAGATAATTAAATTATTATCAAACATAAACGGCATTGATATACTGTTAATTACAGATACTATTTCTGTCCGGAGATTTTCTTTGCGTACCTCTGTGACTTTTTTATACCTCCGTGTAACAACTTATTAGCTATGCCGCAAAGGTACACAGAAGTAGTAAGAGCACCTCAAAAATGAATTAGCCATTTTTAATGTCAATTGAGTTTTTGTTATTAAATTTGCAATTGAAGAGTTGTATTTTAACTCGAATTCAACAAAAATTATAAACAAACCATTTTACCATGAAAAAGTCAATTTCCATTATTCTGTTGAGTGTATTCTTCGTTTCGTTTTTTGCATCTTCCATTTGTGCTCAGGAGGCACAAAAACAGGAGTTTAACAACAAAAAAACCGAGGTAAATGTTGCTGTGTCCAATATTTTCGCAAAGAACAACCTCGTATACCCGTATTATTATTATGATATAAACGGTGATTACTACGTTGATTTTTATTTGGGAGATTACGCTCCTCGTCCGGAACTATTTGTTGGCGTTAAGTTTCATAATACAAAAGGAGCCATAAGACTTGGTGCCAACCTCAATTATAGTAACATGAAAAACGAAGAAAAAAGTTCGAGTAACGCTACCTATACGATAGTTGGTTTTGCGACCCAATTGAACTTGGGCTATGAATGGCATTTAACCTATTCGCGTGTCAATATTTACTATGGACTGGATTTGTCTACCTCCCTTACAAACGTGAAATCTGAGAGTGAAAATGATTACGCCAATGGGTCGATAAATACCAACAAATATTCAGAGGTGGGAGTTAGCATAAACCCACTGCTTGGCGTCAATTTTTTTATCACACCCCATCTATCGGTTGGGACAGAAGTCAAATTTACTGCTGAATACATCTCCGGGAAAGTAACCTACAGTAATAGCAGTAATAGCATCGAGAATGAGAATAAAATCTCAGGATTCAGAACCCGCTTTGGTCCGTTGGGGTTCCTTTCGGTGAATATTCACTTGTAAGGTTTCATCCTGAAATATTCATAAATAGGCAAAAATAAGGGAGCTGCCTATGTTGTCTCGTTGATATTTAGTATCATTGAGGCGGGTATGCAATATTTATTCCCGCACACTGATCTTAGTATGTCAAAATAGTGCGAGGAACGACACTCTGCTGAATGGGTGGTGTGGACTTAAGTTAAGTCAATTTGGGATAATCGTTTCATTATCGGATTTTTTAATTGTTTTTTGTCAGGGTTGAGCTACTAGAAGTCAGATCGCATTGGCGCGTGGATTAAAATCCAGGCTTTCAAAGTCGGTCGTGCCTACGGCACTTTGGATTCCAGTGAAAATAATGCTTATCGAATGCCAG
>DJVY01000238.1 GCA_002440885.1 Bacteroidales bacterium UBA6244 | reverse complement strand
TCGAATCCCGTACGGACTACTTTTTAGAAGCCTAATAGATTTAATACCAATCTGTTAGGTTTTTTTATGCCCGATTTGCACAACATCTGCCCAACCGACCTAAAAAAGCAATCCTTCAATATCAGCTATTTTCTTTTGTGCAACTGGATAACAAACTCAATTCCAGACAAACTACAAAATGTAGAAACGATAAAAATGACCTACGTAATTCGGGAGGATTTTCATCCGGTACGAGTTTTAGTTAAATATGTCCGATCAAATATTTAATCAACTTAAAAATTCATCAAATTGTTTGTGTTGTGTGATTTCGATAGTGAATACTTCTGCCTTTACACCTCATAATACCTCGCACAATGGCCATGTTTTTCTGTGATTACCACTTCTTACATGCTCACAACCGGTTTGACATGTTTGGCTTGATAGATAATAAGAAGAAAGTGAAGTGGTTTGTAATTAAAACCATTGATTGCCAGATATTAAATTTGTAATAAGCGGTTTCCGAAAAGCTATACGAGTAGGAATATTCTAAACCAAGTGCAATATGAAAGCTGTAATGAGATTGTTAAGTGCAATGTGTGTGATGCTATTCTTGGGTGTATTGACCTCATGCGATAGAACAGGCTCAACAGCCAATGAAACAGACCCTTTTAGTAATGAAGGAAATGAGCGAAACATGATCGTGATTATAAGCGACATGCACCTCGGTGCTGACCTTGCTTATGCCGAATGTAAGGATAACCTTCCTTCGCTCGAAAAATGGCTTCAACGAATTAAAACATCGCCAAATGTAAAGGAACTGGTTATTGCCGGTGACCTCATTGATGAATGGTTTGTGCCCGCTACAATAAACACCTATCAGGGAAAGGATCAGTCGGATTTTGTGCAACGTCTGGCGGCCACCAACAAAGGCGTGTTCGATGCTTTAAATAGCATCATTGAAGAGAAGAAAATTTTGGTTACTTATGTCCCCGGAAACCATGATCTTGCCATAACGGCAGCAAGTATCAACCAAGTCCTTCCGGGAATAAGTCAGGCACGTGAACCGGAGCTGGGTTTAGGTACTTACTCTCCGGTGGGCTTTCCGGAAATAGTTATTGAGCACGGACATCGCTACAATTTCTTTTGTGCGCCCGACCCGTTTTCAAATCAGGATATTGCTCCTGGAACCATTTTGCCTCCGGGCTACTTTTTCACTAGAATAGCCGCACTTAGTGTGTCGCAGGGTTTTCCCAAATCAGGGGATAGGGTACCTGTCGTTATTCAGGATACATCTGCAAATGAAAGTCAAAACTTACTTTTTGCCTATTGGAAATTATGGGATTGGACGTTGAATACTTTCAAAATTGAAAATAAATTTGATGAGAAAATTATTGTGACAAACCAAAATGGATTTACCGGAAGTTTTTCTGTAAACGATGTGCTGCCTTACCAAACCACTCCGGGAGGAACTATTGATGTGAAACTATATAATGGTATCCAAGACAGCTGGTTGCAGCGACAAGCCCATAACCATGTGGAGGTCAATATTCCCACCGAACAGGCTATTGCCGGTTCAGCTCTGTCCGGCGAGTTGGATAATCAGGCAAGAATTCAATACTTTTTAAACCCAAAATCAGAGGCCAGAATAGTTGTTTTTGGACATACACATGTTCCAAAGTTCGAAATATCCAACAACCATCTGGGGCAAAAATCTATTTACGTTAACTCAGGGACTTGGATAGACCATAACACTTTGGATTCTACAGCCATGAATTTTGTTGTAATCACCCCGCAGATCAGTCAGTCCTCATCGCAAATTCAGGTAAAACTTTACAGTTTTAAAAATGAAATAGGTACCCAAATGGCGTCGGGTTCAGTAGAACTTTAACCATTGAATATTGTCAATAAAAATCATGGGTTTAAGTCGTAAACATCTTGATTATCAATTTATTTTGAATTGATCAAGTGGGTTGTTGTGCTTGATGCTTTCCCCCAATTTTTAAGGCCGTGCATGGTCTTTTGAGGGCTGCTTTTCACTACCTTTGCGACTTAATTTTTTGATGTTATGGTAAACGATATGAATAATTTCCTGCGCGCCGTTGAATTGTTTCACGGCTTGAGCAACAATGAATTGAAAGTGGTTTCGGACAGTATTGTTGAAAGCACGTTTCAGCCTGGTGAGTTTCTTTTTAAAAAAGGAGATAAACGTCAGTGCATTTTTATAATTAACGAAGGGATTGTAACCCTTACCGGTCAGGATAATTTTGGAAAAACGACACCGCTGGTTACTTTTGGGTCGACTGACTTCCTCGGCGAAGGGTCACTTTTGGATGATGATTTGCACTCCACTTCGGCCAGTGCACTTATTGAGTCGACGGTTTTCCGTCTCGATAAGGGTTTCTTTAGCGATCAGGGCGGGATTACCCTGAAGGTTTTTTCAAATATCGCGCGGGTCATCTCGCGCCGAATGCAAAAAGTAAATGCCAAAATCCTGCATTCCGACGGGCAGTACTACTCAGGTAAAACACGCACCGAGCACGATTTGCTCGGAGTAAAAGAAGTGCCTGAGGCCGATTATTATGGCGTTCAAACACTGCGAGCTGTTGAGAATTTTAATATTACGGGTGTTTCGTTGAGTGTTTATCCTCATTTAATTCATGGATTGTGTATGGTGAAAAAGGCGGCAGCCCTGGCCAACTACGATCTGGGATTGCTCGAAACACCGGTGAAGGACGCCATTGTACAGGCCTGTGATGAAATTATTTCGGGCAAATACCACAACCATTTTGTTGTTGATATGATTCAGGGAGGCGCTGGCACTTCTACCAACATGAATGCCAATGAGGTGATTGCCAACAGAGCCCTTGAAATTCTGGGTCATAGAAAAGGCCAGTACGACCATTGTCACCCGAATAACCATGTAAACTTGAGTCAGTCGACCAACGATGCCTATCCTACGGCAGTAAAACTGGCTCTGGTTTTTAGCAAAGACCCGATATTGGAGGCGTTACGGCAGCTTGTAGGCGCTTTCAGGCAAAAGGGCGTGGAGTTTGCTCACATCATAAAGATGGGGCGTACGCAGTTGCAGGATGCCGTTCCCATGACCCTGGGTCAGGAGTTTGAGGCTTGGGCTGTTACCCTTGAAGAGGAAGTGAAACGAATTGAGCAAAACGCCAGGTTGTTTCTCGAAATAAACATGGGAGCTACGGCCATTGGCACAGGTATTAATGCCGATCCTGAATACAGTGGTCTCGTATTGAAACACTTACGTGAGATTAGCAAGCTTGATCTCGTGCTCGCGGCTAACCTGGTGGAAGCCACACAGGATACCGGAGCTTTTATCATGTTCAGCTCTGCGATAAAGCGGTTGGCAGTAAAATTGTCTAAAATTTCAAACGACCTGAGGCTGCTCTCCTCAGGCCCGCGTGCCGGTTTTGGAGAAATCAATTTGCCGCCCATGCAACCGGGTTCATCCATCATGCCCGGAAAAGTGAATCCGGTAATACCAGAGGTGGTTAATCAGATTGCGTTTAAAGTGATTGGTAACGACCTCACCGTGACGCTGGCTTCGGAGGCCGGACAGCTGGAGCTGAATGTGATGGAGCCTGTGATTGTTCAGAGTTTGTTCGAAAATATTGGGATGCTCACAACAGGCATGCGTACTTTGCAGATTAAATGTGTAGAAGGCATTACCGCCAACGAAGAAACTTGTCGGGGATATGTGGCCAACAGCATTGGTATTGTAACGGCATTAAACCCGGTATTGGGTTACGAAAAGTGCTCTAATTTGGCCAAAGTTGCACTTCGCGATAACCGGAGTGTGTACGACCTGGTGCTTGAGAACAATTACATGACTCGGGAAGAGCTGGATGAAATCCTGAAACCTGAAAACATGTTGCAATCTCATAAACTGAGTAAGAAATAGTAGAGGCAATTTAGTAATCCCGGGTCGTGAGATCCGGGATTTTTGTTTAAGCGTTATTTTTTTCTCCTTCTTAACCTGAAATAGAAAAAGAGCAGGACTCCTGCGGCAACGACTCCTGATATCCAAAGAGCCTTATTGTGCTTAGTTGTTATAGCACTGGTATCGCCCGACAACACGTAACTTGACCAGAAGAAGGGGTGTGATTTTACCATGTTGGCTGACTTTAGCACGTGAATTTTGGCCTGTTGCAGGGCTTCATCTTTTTCTAACCCGTCACCCAAAAGCTTGTAATAGTGTTGCATTAGCAAAGAACCATTTTCGTCCTGCACGTCCCACAAAGTCATGACGATGGCAGGGACGCCGGCAAAAATAAAACTGCGTGCAAGGCTCATGATCCCTTCCCCTTTTTTAAACTTTCCGAAACCAGTGTTGCAGGCACTTAAAGTAACTTGTTTGGCGTTAAACGACAGGCCGTATATTTCGTAGATATTTAGGTAAGGATTCGATGAATCGGAATGCGAATCGTAGAAAACCAGTTTACTCATCATGGGTAACGAGTCGTTGAGCAGGGTATGCATCGAAAGGTGTAGTAGTCCGTAGTTTCCTGCTATTTCTGTGAATGTATTTTTTGTGGCCATGTCCTCTGTAAAGGCCTGACCATGCATGAGTTTACTTATCTCCAATGCTTCAGTTTTGGCAAAGGGTAGCGATTTCAGCGGAAGTTCCCGGCCATTCGTTTCTGAAACAGAAATGGTGTCGTTATAGGAAGGGGCAAAGGCGAGTAGGTTGTTGTCATATTCTGTTGCGGTGGATTGGAAAAAAGTATTAAACTTCAGGCTTCCTGATGGCGTATAGGAGATTGGATGATTTATAATAACATAAGGCAAATCGCGGTAATTGATTGTGTCTGTTTGGGGGTCATGGTCAAGCAGCATTTCAAATGGAAGATATCCAAGCAACCCATCAGGAACTATAGCCAGATGATATCCTTTATTTTCGCTGCTCACATCCCCTATAAGTTTGTTGTACCAAAGGTGGGCATCGCGACAAAACTGCCTGAAAGATTGGTAATTTTCTGTCTCGACACGAATGTTTTTTATGGAGATTAAACGTGTTAAAGCTTCAATATCCCGTTCATTTAACCTGATCTTGTCAAATTTAGAGAAATCATTACCCAGAATAATGCGGTAAAGGACAGAATCACTCATCTCATATTCAATGAACAGTTCGTCGGGGTTTAGCTGCCTTTGAATTTGTGCGGATGAAATCACAGCATTGTTGTATTTCATCTGATAATATTTTGGATAATCCGTTTCCAGACGTCGGATCAGGCTGTCGTAACTGGTGATCATTTGCAACAGCTTACTTTTATAATAACTTGTTTTGCGTTCATCGGGCGACGGTTTTTCCGTTTCATCCGCCAAAATCCGCCTGATGGTAGTGATGTTGTTTTTTAACTGGTTTTCAGCCTGAAAGGTCTCCTGTGGCAGATCGGCAGTTTTCAGCGCCACCTGGTTGTTGACCGAGGCCACAAGGGCAGTGGATTTGGCGCTCTCTGAAAACGCGAATCCACGTTCTAGATACCTGTTATCTCCTGTTTTACTGAATAACTCAAATTCAACCCCCACAGCTTGTTGATAAAACGGTTTAAGCATTTGAGCCAGCGTGATTTTATTCTCAGAGGTCAGCGTAAGCGAGAGCTGCTGCATTTGCTGGAGCACACGATAAAAGGCGGCTTCGCTGGCCAGCAGGAAGTCGATGTGGCCGGTTTGTTTTGCTAACGCATATTGCGCCAGTGCATTACCAACCAGAGCTTGTGCATATTGGGTTTTATTTAAGTTTGCCCTTTCCAGACTATCCGTATTGTCCCATAGCGTGATGGCCGCATTAAAGTACAGCAGGGCAGAGTCGGGGTTGTTGGCTCTGTGGAGGAAAAAATTCCCGATTTGTGTAAGGGAATAGGCATTAAGTTCCGAATCGTTGCCGTATAGCTTTCTTGACTCAGATAATCCTCTTTTTAAATAAGCATAGGCACTGTCGGTATTTCCGCTAATCATTAAAAAATCAGCATATTGCTCGTAAACTGCAGGCTTGCGGGTAGGGCTAACATCTTCCTTGTTTAAGAGTGCCAGCGCCGCCCTGTACTGCTCATCGGCCTGGGGTATGTTTCCCGATAGGTTATAGGCTTTCGCCAGGTTTAATGTCAAAAGCAACCGATAATCGTTTTCGGGCTGATAGCTAAGTCCTAGCCTGCTGTATTCGATGGCTTCCCGGTAGTTGTTGGTGATAATTGAAATTGCTCCCAGGTTGTACAACGACTTGGGTACACCAATTTTAAAGTCTTCATTCTCAAGGTAGATATCTA
>DJVY01000114.1:39806-50651 GCA_002440885.1 Bacteroidales bacterium UBA6244 | reverse complement strand
ATAGCTTATAAGTTGTTACACGGAGCTGCACGAAGAAGTCACGGAGGTCCACAGAGGAAATTTCTGAGCTAGAATCTGCAATTTATGAATATCAAATTCATTTATGTTTGATAATAATCTAATTATCTGATTTTCACTAAACAGGTTTAACTGCGAAACTTGAGTTAGTAATTTGTAACGATTATTCCGACATGATTCCGTATTTTTGTGACGCTGGTATGTAAGGCCATTTTTTTTAAATTGGAAAGTGAATTTTTCCTGCATCCAATTTAAACCAGCTGATAATAAAGATAATATGAATGTAAATATGTAAACATGAAAAAATTCAGGATGCTACCTTTGGCGATATTGCTCGCCTTAAACCTGGGAATCCATGCCCAAAACGAAAAGGCCATCATTGGCAAACAGGACTTAAAACTCACGAGTGACCTAATGACCCCTGAAGTGTTGTGGGCGTTTGGGCGGGTAAGCGACCCACAGGCTTCTCCCGATGGGAAAAGTGTGATGTATGGCGTTTCTTATTATTCCATCGAGCAAAACAAAGGAAACCGCGATCTGTATCTCCTCGATCTTGAAACGAAAAAGGTGAACCAGATTACCCAAACGGCAAAAAGTGAATTCAATGCCTTGTGGCGTCCCGACGGCAAAAAAATCGGTTACCTGAGCAGCGAAAGCGGATCGGTACAACTTTGGGAAATGAACCCGGATGGATCAGAAAAAATCCGGATTTCAGATATCGAAGGGGGAATTACCGGGTTTAAATATGCTCCCGATCAAAGTAAAATTGTGTTTACCAAAGAAGTGCCGCTGGTCAACAAGTTTGAATCTCTTTATAAAGACCTGCCTCTGGCTACCGGACGTGTGCTCGACGACCTGATGTACCGTCATTGGGATGAGTGGGTAGACACCTACAGCCATGTTTTTGTAGCTGATTACGATGGAAAACAGTTGCTTAACGAGGTCGACATCATGAAAGGCGAACCCTACCAGGCTCCGTTGAAACCCTTTGGCGGGATGGAACAGGTCAGCTTTACTCCCGACAGCAAAGCAGTGGCCTACACCTGCAAAAAACTAACCGGAAAAATGGAGTCTCTTTCCACCAACTCCGACATCTACCTTTACGATCTGACAACAAAAAAAACCACCAACCTGACGGAAGGCATGATGGGTTTCGATGTTGCACCGTCCTTCTCTCCCGATGGCAAATTTATGGCTTGGGAAAGTATGGAACGTGATGGTTACGAATCGGATAAAAACAGGCTTTATTTGTTGAATTTAGCTACAGGCGAAAAAATCTATGCTACCGAAAAATTCGATCAGAATGCCGGTGATCTGACCTGGACACCCGACAGTAAAAATCTGTTTTTTACAAGCGACTGGCATGGTGCTTACCAGATTTATCAATACAACTTAAAAAATCAAAAGATAGATCAAATTACTGAAGGACTTCAAGATTATCACGCACTTGCCTTGGCCGGAAAACTTTTAATTACCACCAAACAAACCATGTCTTTTCCGTCGGAATTGTTCAGCATTGATCCAAAAAACGGAACAGCTACCCAGCTTACTTTCACCAACCAGAACCTTCTGGAACAACTGGCAATGGGAAAAACCGAAGAACGCTGGATAAAAACCCATGACGGTGAAGACATGCAGGTATTTGTAATTTACCCTCCCCATTTCGATCTCAACAAAAAGTACCCGGCGCTGTTGTATTGTAAGGGTGGTCCGCAAGGTCCGTTAAGTCAGAGCTTTCACTACCGCTGGAATTATCAGATCATGGCAGCAAACGACTACATCATTGTAGCACCAGCCCGAAGGGGTGTATCAGGTTTCGGACAAGCCTGGCAAGAGCAAATCAGTGGCGACTATCACGGCAAAAGCATGCAGGATTATCTGACCTCTATTGATGAAATGGCCAAAGAACCTTTTGTATACAAAGAGCGCCTTGGTGCGGTTGGCGCAAGTGCGGGCGGTTATGCTGTGTATTATCTGGCCGGAAATCACGATGGCCGTTTTAAAGCTTTTGTTGCCCACGATGGCATTTTTAACGAAGAAGCACAATACCTGGAAACCGAAGAAATGTGGTTCGAGAACTGGGACAAAGGAGGGCCATTCTGGGAAAAAGACAACAAAGTAGCTCAGGAAGTGTACGCCCATTCTCCCCATAAATATGTCGACAAATGGGATACGCCAATTCTGGTTATTCATGGAGAAAAAGACTACCGCGTGGTTTTTACCCAGGGCATGACGGCCTTTAATGCCGCTATCCTGAAAGATGTTCCCGCCGAATTCCTGTATTTTCCGGATGAAAACCACTGGGTGCTTCAACCCCAAAATGCCATTTTATGGCAACGTACTTTTTTCAGCTGGCTCGATAAATGGCTGAAATAAAACCTATTGTTCGTTTATTGCGCATGGATGCTTTCGATTACCCGAAATGAATCCATGCGCAAAAACAATAATGATTGACATATTAAGTTATCAACTCATTCTTAAACCGAAATAGTAAAGCATGATTTCAGTCAACCGGAAAAAAGCCTCATCAGTTTTCCTCATTTTGATGCTGTTCGCCGGATCATTTTTGCAAGCCACAACCAGCCAAAACGACACAACCAAACACGTTACCGCCGACTCCGTTAAATATTGGACATTTAAGAGCCTGAGTCTGATATCTTTAAACCAAAACGTGTTCGTAAACTGGGCTGCCGGGGGCGACAACTCCCTGTCGGGAAAAGGGGCTGTCGACTACGACCTGAAATACCAGAGAAGAAAATTCACTTTCGACCACCAGGGCAATATGGCCTTCGGACTGGTAGGCTACGCTGACAACAGAATTGAAAAAACCGACGACAAGATTGAACTGCTCATCGCTTTCAGTCATCAAACCTCAAAAAATTGGAGCCTTACCGCCTTGGCCACGCTGAAAACCCAGTTTGCGGATGGGTACAAATATCCCGACGACAGCACTTTGATTTCGACTTTTTTTGCTCCGGCTTACCTTACTATTTCACTGGGTTTCAATTACAAACCAAACAAGGAATTTCAGCTCTTCTTAAGTCCGCTTTCAGGCAAAATGACTTTTGTAAAAAACGAAAAACTAGCCAATATAGGAGCTTATGGCGTAAAAAAAGCAGTAGTCGATACGGCAGGAAATGTGATTGTTCCAGGCAAGCAGTTTCTGGGTGAAGTGGGACTCAACCTCCTCACCACCTACAAAACTGAAATAATGGACAACATCAAACTAAACACAGCCCTCACACTACACAACAATTACCTCGACCTGGATGTGTCGAATCGCTGGAATATCGATGTCGACTTTGACACACGCGTCATTTTTTCTGTTAACAAATTGTTTTCTACCATCTTATACATGCAATTGAAATACGACCACAACGCCTTGTTACCAAATTACGAAACCATAGATGGCAAAAAAGTGGAAGTGTCGTCGAGTCCGAAGTTGCAATTCAAGGAATCGTTCGGCCTCAGCGTGACCTACCAGATAAAATAATGAATCAATGTCACAATCTGCCCTTTGAAAAAGTTGATGAAAATACCGAAAAAACTTGTCCATTTATAGAAAAAAAGTATCTTTGATACCCTTAATCATTAAGCTTATCACCAAAGAATAAAAACATGAAAATAACAATTGTTGGAACAGGATATGTTGGTTTAGTGACCGGCGCTTGTTTTTCTGAAGTAGGAATCGATGTGTGCTGCGTCGATATCGATAAAAAAAAGATCGAAAACCTGAAAAAGGGAATTATTCCAATTTATGAACCTGGTCTGGAAGAGATGGTTGAAAGAAATGTGTCGAAAGGCCGTCTTCATTTCAGCACAAAACTGTCGGAATGTCTTGATGGTGTAAGCGTTGTGTTTGGAGCCGTTGGCACACCTCCCGATGAGGATGGCAGCGCCGATTTAAAATACGTTTTGGACGTTGCCAGAGAAGTAGGCACACACATGAGCGATTATCTGCTTATGGTAACCAAAAGCACTGTTCCGGTTGGCACAGCCGAAAAAGTACGCAAAGCCATGAAAGACGCGCTCGACAAACGCAACGCCAATATCCCGTTCGATGTGGCTTCTAATCCCGAATTCCTCAAAGAAGGGGCAGCGGTGGATGACTTCCTGAAACCCGACAGAATTGTAGTTGGAGTGGACTCTGACAAAGCAAAATCGGTCATGGAAAAGCTATATAAACCTTTTACCATGAACGGCCATCCGGTGATTTTCATGGACATCGTTTCGGCAGAAATGACGAAATACACCGCCAACTCGATGCTGGCTACCAAAATCAGTTTCATGAACGATATCGCCAATCTGTGCGAAATTGTTGGCGCTGACGTGAACATGGTGCGCAAAGGGATTGGAAGCGACAGACGTATCGGGCAATATTTTATTTACCCCGGCACAGGTTATGGAGGTTCTTGTTTCCCGAAAGATGTAAAAGCACTCATTAAAACAGCCGACCAGCTGGGCTATAGCCTCGATGTGTTGAAGTCGGTGGAAAATGTAAACGACAGACAAAAATCGGTGCTTTTCGCCAAAGCGATGAAATATTTCGATGGAAATCTGAGCGGAAAAGTGTTCGCTATCTGGGGATTGTCGTTTAAACCACAAACCGATGACATGCGTGAGGCTCCGTCACTCGTCATCATAAATAAATTGCTCGAAAAAGGAGCAAAAGTTAAAGTATACGATCCAGTGGCCATGCACGAAGCGCAGCGCGTTTTGGGCGACACCGTTGAGTATGCAAAAGACCAATACGAAGCGCTAATCGATGCCGAAGGACTTTTCTTAGTCACTGAATGGCCTGAGTTCAAATTCCCGAATTTTAACGTGATGAAAAAACTACTGAAAACACATGTTATTTTCGATGGAAGAAACGTGTACGATGTATTCGACATGAAAGAAAATAACATAGATTACTTCGGAATCGGTACCCGAAAAATATAGCGATACCAACCACATTCAGACTACCTCCCGGCTATTCAGGCAGGAGGTAGTCTTTTTATTAAAATCAAAATCATGAAAAGAATTTTAATTACCGGAGGTGCAGGGTTTGTTGGCTCGCACTTGTGCGACAGGCTGCTAAACGAAGGCAATGAGGTGATTTGCCTCGACAACTTTTTTACCGGACAAAAACGGAATGTGGTTCACCTGCTCGACAATCCCTACTTTGAGCTGGTACGTCACGATGTTACCAATCCTTTCGTAGTGGAAGTCGATGAAATTTATAACCTGGCTTGTCCGGCCTCCCCCGTTCATTACCAGTACAACGCCATAAAAACGGTGAAAACCTCGGTTATGGGTGCTATTAACATGTTGGGACTGGCCAAACGCATCAAAGCCAAAGTGCTACAGGCCTCTACCAGTGAAGTTTACGGCGATCCAAAAGTCCATCCGCAAACCGAAAGCTACTGGGGTCATGTAAATCCCATCGGAACACGTTCATGCTACGATGAGGGCAAACGTGTGGCGGAAACACTTTTCATGAATTACCACCAACAGAACAATGTTCGCATAAAAATTATCCGGATTTTTAACACCTACGGTCCGCGTATGCACCCGAACGATGGCCGTGTGGTTTCAAATTTTATCGTCCAGGCATTGCGCGGCAAAAACATCACAGTTTATGGTGACGGCGGGCAAACGCGTAGCTTTCAATATGTTGACGATTTGCTGAATGGCATGACCAAAATGATGGCTACAGGAGATGAGTTCACCGGCCCGGTTAATATCGGAAATCCGGGTGAATTTACCATTCTCGAGCTGGCGCAAAAAGTTATTGACATAGTAGGCAGCTCATCCAAAATTGTTTACGAGCCATTGCCTTCTGACGATCCGATGCAACGTCAACCTGACATTACCCTGGCTAAGGAAAAACTGAACTGGGAACCAAAAATCCCACTGGAGACAGGGCTGGTGAAAACCATCGAATACTTTGATCAACTACTCAAAGAATCATGATCAACATACTAGTTACAGGAAGCAATGGTCAGCTGGGCAGCGAACTGCAACGGCTTGCAGATGATTTCCCCGAATTTCGGTTTACTTTTACTGACATCGCTGAACTCGACCTGACCAATGAAGAAAAAGTAAAAGCATGGTTCGATGTGAACAAACCAGATGTTTGCTTGAATTGCGCAGCCTACACGGCTGTCGACAAGGCTGAGGAAGAGCGCGAGCTGGCCATGCTGGTTAACAAAACCGCCGTGGCGATTCTGGCTAAACAATGTACACGGTTAAACACCTTACTCGTGCATGTTTCAACAGATTACGTCTTCGATGGCAAAAATTTCAAACCTTATACCGAGGAGGACCAGACCGCACCTATTTCGTATTATGGGTTAACAAAACTTCAAGGCGAAATAGCGGTTAAAGACTTCGCTACCCGATATTTAATTATCAGGACTTCATGGCTCTACAGTGCGTTTGGAAACAATTTTGTGAAAACGATGATCCGGCTTGGAAAAGAGCGCGATAGCCTCGGCGTGGTCTTCGACCAGATTGGCACGCCAACGTATGCAGGTGATTTGGCCAAAGCCATGTTGGTTGCCACTGAGCAACTGTCCGACAAAGAAATAAAAGAAGTTTTCCATTACAGCAACGAAGGAGGAATCAGCTGGTACGATTTCGCGGTAGCCATCATGGAAGAAGCCCATCTGAGCTGTGAGGTCAGGGCTATTGAATCGAAAGATTTCCCAACCAAAACCAACAGACCCTTCTACAGCGTTTTGAACAAGTCGAAAATAAAAAGTCAGCTGCATATAGAAGTACCCTATTGGCGCACAAGTCTGAAAAAAATGATTGAAGAAATAGCATAAACTAACACCTCATGAAATGCCATGATCGGATATCACCATAAAAAAGAGCTCCAAATCTACGGCACATTTCATGTATTCCGTTTAATATTAACACTGTACACATGAAAGAAACTATCGACCCACAAACCTTAGCCAAAGCAAACCTATGGCTTACCGGGAACTACGATGCCGAAACCAAAGCGGCAGTTCAAGACCTACTCGACAACAATCCCCAGGAAATTATAGAATCCTTTTACCGCGACCTGGAATTTGGCACAGGAGGACTTCGGGGCATCATGGGTGTAGGATCAAACAGAATGAATAAATACACCGTAGGTGCTGCCACCCAAGGATTTTCAAATTACCTGAAAGCCAACTTCAAAGACCACAACCCCTTAAAAGTAGCCATCGCCTACGATTGCCGAAACAACAGCCAGTATTTTGCCCAAATTACCGCTGAAGTATTTTCGGCAAACGGCATCTTCGTTTATCTTTTCGAAGCTTTAAGACCCACTCCGGAGCTATCGTTTGCAATCAGACATTATCAATGCCAGGGAGGCATTGTGATTACAGCAAGCCACAACCCAAAAGAATACAATGGGTATAAAGCTTATTGGGAAGACGGTGGACAACTTATCAGTCCTCACGATAAAAACGTGATTTCTGAGGTAGAAAAGATTCAAGACATCAGTGAAGTCAGGTTCGATGGAGATAAAAAGCTGATTCAACTGATCGGAGAAGAAACCGATAAGATTTATTTGGAGCATGTCAAAGCACTTTCCCTCTCACCTGAGGTTATTAAAAGGCAAAAAGATTTTAAAATTGTTTACACGCCCATACATGGTACCGGCTACCCATTAGTGCCTAAAGCACTCAAGATGTTTGGGTTCGAACAGGTTTATCTGGTAGATGAACAAACCTCCCCAGATGGAAACTTCACCACTGTAAAATCTCCAAACCCGGAAGAGCCCGCCGCTCTGGCCATGGCCATTGAAAAAGCCAGGCAGGTGAACGCCGACCTCGTAATGGCTACCGATCCCGACGCCGACAGGGTGGGCATTGCCATAAGAATGGGCGATGATTTCACCCTCCTCAACGGCAACCAGGCCGCATCGCTCCTGATTTATTACTTACTTACCAAATGGAGTGAAAATGGCAAACTCACCGGAAATGAATACATTGTTAAAACAATCGTTACTTCAGAACTGTTGGTGAAAATCGCGGAAAAATTTAAAGTAGAACATTTTGACGTGTTAACTGGTTTCAAATACATTGCCGACATCATCAAACACCTGGAAGGCCGTAAGACTTTTATTGGCGGTGGAGAAGAAAGCTATGGATACCTCGTGGGAGATTTCGTCCGCGACAAAGATGCCGTAAGCTCCTGTGCAATGATTGCTGAAACCGCAGCCTGGGCTGCCGACAAGAATATCGGCTTGTTCGATTTGCTTCTGGAGATGTATCAGGAATTCGGGCTTTACAAAGAAAGTCTGATTTCTGTAGTAAGAAAAGGTAAATCCGGCGCAGAAGAAATTCAGGCTATCATGGCCAAATTCCGCCATAACCCACCCACAAGTTTGGGGGGAAGCAAAATTGTCACCATAAAAGACTACCAGACCCGCAAAAATCATGATTTGTTGAATAACACTGTATCGGACATTGAATTACCGACATCCAACGTCCTTCAGTTCTTTACCGAAGATGGAGGCAAAGTGAGCGTACGCCCTTCAGGTACTGAACCTAAGATAAAATTCTATTTTGGCGTGGTTGCTCCTCTTCCCGACAAAAAACGCTATCACGAAGTAGAGGCCCAACTCGCCACAAAAATTGAACAATATATTCAAGATTTGGGGGTATAATTGTTTTAACCATATCGGGTAAGTCTTTTCTTTAAAACTTACCCGATTATTTACTTTATTGTCACCAAATGTGTGACTTTTAAAACAAAAAAATGCAACAGGACGACATAACCATATCAGCTCCGGCCATTGAGATGCTTACCGTGGCCAACGAATACTGCTATTTTCTGGAACATCTCGAAGGCAAAACCAAAGATGAATTGCTCACCTTTATGCAAAAAATACTCCCGCTGATGTACCTGAAAGGTTCTCTAATTCCAAGCTTCGAGCCGGAATACCCTGAAGCCAGCGAGCGCTTTGTGACGGAGGAAAACTGGGAAGCTGTGTTCAATGTTATGCGAGACCTGCTGGGCAGCGATGACGAATTCTGGGTAATTGATCCCCTCTACATCAACGAAACCGAACCCATCAACTCCAGTATTTCGGAACATCTGTCAGATATTTATCAGGACATGAAAGATTTTTTGTTGTTGTATCAACGCAATACCCATGCTGCCCGCGAAAATGCCGTTAGCGATTGCGGCAAACTTTTCGCCGCCCACTGGGGATTTCGGGTAGGTAATATTCTGGGTAGAATTCATTATTTGCTTCATAACGAGGCTGATGACTACTCCGGATTTTGAAAAAAATACCTAGATATAGGTATCCCGGTCGTTTACATTATTCCGTTGTTTTGCACCTTAATACCTAGGTGTTATCATTATGAATCTTGCTGAATTAAAAAATGGCGACAAGGCCATCATTCTAAAGGTAAAAGGGCGAGGTGCGTTCAGAAAACGTATCATCGAGATGGGCTTTGTTACCGGGAAGCAAGTCATCGTAATCAAAAATGCCCCCTTACGCGATCCGATTGAATACAATGTAATGGGCTACAATGTTTCGCTGCGAAGAAGTGAAGCCGCGCTGATTGAAGTTTTTGACGGAAATGGTCACGAAAAAAACGAGAACGAATTTAACGGTGTTCTCCAGCTGGAAACTGCATTGCGCCTCTCTCCTATCGATACACGAAAAAAAGTAATTAACGTAGCCCTGGTAGGCAACCCGAACTGTGGAAAAACATCGTTGTTTAACATCGCCTCACATAGCCACGAACGTGTGGGCAATTACGGAGGAATCACTGTAGATGCCAAGGTAGCCCGTTTTGAATACCGCGATTACACCTTTCACTTAACCGACCTTCCCGGCACGTATTCAATTACCAGTTACACACCCGAAGAACTCTATGTCCGCGACCATTTGGTGAAAGAATTACCTGACGTAATACTAAATGTAATTGACTCTTCCAATCTGGAGAGAAACCTTTACCTCACTACGCAGCTCATCGACATGGACTTGAAGGTGGTTATTGCGCTGAATATGTGGGACGAATTCGAGGAAAAAGGAGACATTTTCGACTATCATTCGCTGGGCAAAATGATTGGAATCCCCATGATTCCGACGGTCGGCACGAAAGGCAAAGGAATTGAAAAACTATTTGATAAAATAATTGACGCCTACAACGATAATGAACCCATTATCAGGCATATTCATATCAACTACGGACACCGGATCGAACGTTCTATTCAGCTGTTGCAGAATTTGATTAACAAAGAAGGGAACGAAACTATCACCAATAAAGTTTCGCCCAGATATCTGGCCATTAAACTTTTAGAACAAGACGAAGCCGAACTCGACCGCATTAGCATGCTCTCAAATGCTGAAGAAATCAAAAAAGCTGCAATTCAGGAATCGGAGATAATTAGCGATTTGAGGAAAGATACCGTAGAAACCGTTATCACAGACTCAAAATATGGTTTTATCGAAGGTGCACTGAAAGAAACACTGAAACCTGCCGACATAAAGGAGAAAATAACGCACAGCCGTATAATCGACAACATAGTCACCAGCAAGCTGTTAAGTTATCCCATTTTCCTGTTTGCCATATGGATCACGTTTCAGGCTACCTTTTGGCTGGGCGATTATCCCATGCAATGGATCGAGTGGATTATTGCCCAAACCGGAAATCTCGTATCCCATCTCCTCCCCGATGGCATGATAAAAGACCTGCTTATCGACGGCATTCTGGGAGGTGTGGGAGGGGTAATCGTCTTTTTGCCCAACATACTTATCTTGTTCTTCTTTTTAACCCTGATGGAAGCTTCAGGTTACATGGCGCGAGTGGCCTTTATTGTTGATAA
>DJVY01000114.1:15218-39759 GCA_002440885.1 Bacteroidales bacterium UBA6244 | reverse complement strand
GCGTTTTTCTCTGAGATGAGGGGGACGATCCTTTTCGGGATTTATCTTTTCGGGATTTTTCTGGCCGGTGTAGTCGCCTGGATGTTGAAGAAAACACTATTCAAAGTGCAAACAATCCCGTTTGTAATGGAATTGCCACCCTACCGTACTCCGGCACTTAAGTCCATTCTGAAGCAAACCTGGTTTAAAGGTGAACAATACCTGCGAAAAATGGGGACAATTATTCTTATGGCCAGCCTGATCATCTGGGCTTTGGGATACTTCCCGCAAGGTAAGTATATTGATGAACAGTTCGATAACAAAATCACTGTACTTCAGCAAGAGTCATCTCAATTAACAACGAATCCTGAACTTGAACATCAAATAAACCAACTTCTTGCCGAGAAAAAACGCCTTAAACAAGAAAACAGTTTTATCGGACGCTTAGGCAAATTTGTTGAACCCGCCATCGCTCCGTTGGGCTTCGACTGGAAAATGGGCGTAGCTATTATTGCCGGATCGGCAGCCAAAGAAATCGTGGTAAGTACTTTAGGCGTATTATATCAAACCAACGATGAAGACGAACAAGGACTGGCCGACAGGATGAAAGAACAAACCTATATGGAAGGCTCACGTGCCGGAAACAAGGTGTTTACCCCGCTTGTAGCCATTTCGTTTATGCTTTTCATCCTTATATATTTCCCTTGTATTGCAGTGGTAGCAGCCATCAAAAACGAATCAGGACATTGGAAATGGTCGCTGTTTCTAACCGTGTATACTACAGCACTGGCATACCTCATCTCCCTGGGTGTCTATCAAATAGGCAGCATTTTAGGGTTTTAAAAATGAAAAAAGCCAAAGTCCTTAAACAATTTGAATTAGTCGACAGACTGTTGAAAAGTTTTTGTAATTTTGTTTCAAATTGATTTGAATAGGTTCTTTTCAATTTCGATTCTAAACTAAAATGTGGTGCTCATGAAAATTATCAACCCGGAGACTTTCAACGAAACTTTTCAATATTTTGATAAAGAGATTATTGTAGAAATTATTGACATTTTCATCAATGAATATCCAGAAAGAATTGAAAAAATAAGTACGGCGATTGCTACCGAAAATTTTCCTGATTTAAAGTTTCATGCCCACAGCATGAAAGGCGTGGTAGCCAATTTCTCTGTTCCTGACTTGCAAACTGTAGCCAGAGACCTGGAGATGGCCGGTGCAAATGCTGACAAATCAAACGTTGAAGCGCTTTTTGAAGAATTAAAAAGTAAAAGTCAGTTGCTGTTGGAAGACCTGATCGAAATCAGACCTCAGTACCTATAAACCAAGACCCTGATCATCAAGCCTGTTCATCCCCTGGACAGCCAGCGGATAATTTGGCAACAGTTGCAGTGATGTCTTGTAGAGTTCGCGTGCTTTCTTAAAATCACTCAAAGCCTCATAAGTTCTCCCCAGATTATAAACCGCTTCCACATAAGTTGAGTCCAATTCAATGGCACTTTTAAAATACCCCTCAGCTTTGGAATAATCAGCAATTTCGGCAAGACAAATGTAACCGGCATGATAGTAGGCTCTTTTGTTGAGCGGATATAACTCAATCACTTGATCGAAATACCTGATCGCTTCGTCAAAATCACCCTTTTCCTGGTTTATCATGGCCATAAAGAACAAAGCACGTTCATCCTGCGGTTGATCGAGCAGTGCTTGATGGAGATAATATTCAGCCAGGGTGTCGTTCTGGGCAACGGCGATGGAAGCCAATTGGATATAACTCATGAAATTCGACTCTCTAAGCTTGGTTGATATTTGCAGGCTTACCTTGGCACGGGCGGTGTCGCCTTCCATCAATAGGGCAATCCCTTTTAGGTAGTGGCTTTCGGCGTTATCCCGATCAATGCTGATAGCCCTGTCGACAGCTTCGTTTGCGGCTTTGGCATTGCCGATGAGCATATAAATTTCGGCGGTTTTGAGGTACGAATCCACCCTGTCGGGATTAAGGCTTACCGCTCTGCGAAGTGAGGTAAGACTGTTTTCGGTTTGTCCTAGAATCAGGTACACATCCGAGAGCAACAAGTAGAGATTGGGGTTTTGAGGTTCAAGGATTAGTGCGTGGTTAAGATCGCGCAAGGCCGGGTCAATGTTGCCATTTCGAAGATACAATTTGGCACGTAGAATAAAGTGTTGTGCATTTATTGAATCCTGACTGATTTCTTCGGTAAGCAGACTAATGGAGTCGGCACCGGAGATAGCCGCAGTTTGTCGCGACTCAGAAGAAGGCGTACACCCCAACAACAAAATAAACCAACCAAATACAATTGAAATCAACGGAGCAACCGGTCTTATTTTTTTCATCTTATATAGAATTTAAAGCCTGCCTGGCAATACCAGACAGGCAGGCAATTTTTATCAAGTTGTGATCAGGAAATTATTGAGCTTTCATAGCTTCAGTAATTTTGTCGTTAAGCTCGGCAACCAGATCGGGGTTATCAGACAGCAGGTTTTTAACCGCATCGCGGCCCTGACCAAGTTTGGTTTCGCCATAACTAAACCATGAGCCACTTTTTTTGATGATATTCAACTCCACACCAAGGTCAATAATTTCACCAATTTTGGAAATACCTTCGCCGTAAACGATATCAAATTCGGCCTTCTTAAACGGAGGAGCCACCTTATTCTTTACCACTTTAACTCGTACGCGATTTCCGGTGATATTTTCACCATCTTTTATCTGGCTTATCCTACGAATATCGAGTCTGACCGAAGCGTAAAATTTCAATGCGTTTCCACCCGTGGTTGTTTCGGGGCTGCCAAACATAACACCAATTTTGTCGCGCAGCTGGTTGATAAACACACAAACTGTTCCGGTGCGGCTGATACTAGCTGTTAGCTTACGTAAGGCCTGAGACATTAATCTGGCTTGCAGTCCCATTTTCGAATCGCCCATTTCACCTTCAATCTCACTTTTGGGTGTCAGAGCAGCTACCGAGTCGATAACCACTACATCAATGGCTGCACTACGGATAAGACTGTCGGCGATTTCGAGTGCTTGTTCGCCGTGATCAGGTTGAGAAACCAGCAGGTTTTCGGTGTCAACACCAAGTTTTTCAGCGTAAAACCTGTCGAAGGCGTGCTCAGCATCGATAAAGGCAGCTATTCCGCCAGCTTTCTGCGCTTCCGCGATGATGTGCAGCGCCAGGGTTGTTTTCCCGGAAGACTCCGGACCATATATCTCAACCACCCTCCCCTTGGGGAAGCCTCCTACTCCAAGCGCGTCATCAAGTCCGATACTTCCGCTCGAGATAGCCGATACTTTTTCGATGGCCGAATCACCGAGTCGCATTATAGCACCTTTCCCATAGCTTTTTTCAATGCTACCTAAGGTGGCTTCCAGCGCCTTAAGCTTTTCTTGTCTTAACTTGTCTACATGTTCTTTCGATTTGTCTACTGTCATAGTTTTCAGGTTTTAAAGGGTTTTTAAAATTTGTTCAGTATGATCTTTTGTCTGAACTTTGGTGAACACCTGTTCGATGACACCTTTATCATTGATTACAAAGGTAGTCCGAAGTAAACCTTCGTACTCTTTGCCATACATTTTTTTTGTTCCCCAAGCTCCATAAGCTTGAATAATGACCTTTTCGGGATCGGAGATTAACGGAAAGGGCAATGCGTATTTTACTGCAAATTTCTGATGAGAGGCCATGCTGTCGGGACTCACACCAACCACCACATAGCCTTTTTCCAACCACATATTATAGTTATCGCGCAAGTCGCAGGCTTCAGCCGTGCAGCCGGGGGTATCGTCTTTGGGATAAAAGTAGATGATTAGGTTCTTCCCCAGGAAGGAACTGAGTGTTAATTCGTTTCCGTTATGATCAAGCCCTTTGAAATCGGGCGCTGTATCGCCAATTTTGAGATGTGACATAGTAAATTAGTTTTCAACAAAAGTAATGATAATCTCACAAACAACTCCTAAAAAAATGCATTAGCTTGTTTTAAGAACAGTTTGTTGATAATGCTTGCAAACAGAAGTCAGTCCGCACTCACCACATTTCGGCTTACGTGCCAAACAAGTATATCGTCCATGCAGAATGAGCCAATGATGTGCCAACGGAATTATTTCTTCAGGGAAATATTTCACCAACTGCTTTTCTGTTTCGTAAGGTGTTTTCGATCGGGTAGAAAGCCCTATCCGGGCAGAAACACGAAAAACATGGGTATCGACCGCCATGGCGGGCTTATCAAACACTACCGAAGCGATTACATTGGCCGTTTTACGACCCACGCCCGGTAGTTTTTGGAGGTCATCCATCGATTCGGGCACTTCGCCTCCAAAGTCAGTTACCAGCATGTGGGCCATTCCACACAGGTGTTTGGCTTTGTTGTTAGGATAAGAACAGCTTTTTATGTGGGCGAAGACCTCCTCCACCGAAGCCTCAGCCAACCTGTCGACCGTGGGATAGCTTCTAAAAAACTCAGTCGTGATCAGGTTAACCCGCTTGTCGGTACACTGTGCCGATAAAATTACGGCCACCAGCAGTTCGTAAGGAGATTGGTATAGGAGCTCAGTTTCGGCAACCGGCATATGTTTTTTAAAATAATCGATAACAAACTGAAAACGCTCTTTTTTGGTCATGAAATCAAGTTTAGATTCTTAGCCTGCGGCAATTAAATGTAGTGCTTGCAAATATTGCAAAAATTTTAAAACCGTAGCGCAAAACAAAGCAACAATAGCCTGATGACACACAGGACTGACAAAAACTTTGATAAAGAAAAAATTAATGAGTTAAACAGATGCATATTAGATACTTTTTAGTACTTTTGCAGCCAATTTTTTCTAGCAAAAACCACACATGATCAATATAACGCTGCCTGACAATTCAGTAAAACAGTATGAAGCTGGTGTAACCTCGCTGCAAATAGCCGCAGGTATCAGTGAAGGACTGGCTCGTAATGTACTGGCTGCCAAAGTAAACGACGAGGTTTGGGACGCCACACGTCCAATTGTCAACGATGCAAAAGTACAGTTACTCACCTGGAATGATGAGGAAGGAAAATCCGCCATGTGGCACTCCTCAGCGCATTTAATGGCCGAAGCCATTGAGATACTGTATCCCGGAGTAAAATTTGGCATTGGTCCTGACATTGAAAATGGATTTTACTATGACATCGATTTCATGGGTCAGGAAATATCGGACAAGGATTTTGGCCGGATAGAGCAAAAAATGCAGGAGTTGGCTCGTGAAAAACAATCCTATACCCGCCGTGAAGTAAGCAAGCAGGAAGCCATCGACTTTTTTACAAAAAAAGGCGATGAGTACAAACTTGAACTTATCAGCGAGTTGGAAGATGGCCGGATTTCGTTTTACCAAACCGGACATTTTACGGACCTGTGTCGCGGCCCGCACTTACCCGATACCGGATTTATAAAAGCTATAAAATTGCTCAAAATCGCAGGCGCCTATTGGCGTGGCGACGAGAAGCGCAAACAACTTACCCGCATTTACGGCATTTCATTTCCGAAGAAAAAGGAACTTGACGAATACCTGCTACTCCTGGAAGAAGCCAAAAAACGTGACCATAGGGTATTAGGAAAAGAATTGGAGTTGTTCACTTTTTCACAGCAAGTAGGACAAGGATTACCTTTGTGGTTACCCAAGGGAGCTGAGTTGCGCGAAAAACTGGAACAATATCTAAAAAGAGTTCAGAGAAACGCCGGCTACGAATCTGTGATCACCCCTCACATTGGCAATGTAAACTTGTATAAGACATCAGGGCATTACCAAAAATACGGCGAAGAAAGTTTTCGCCCGATTACCACCCCTGTTGAGGGCGAGGAGTTTTTCCTTAAACCCATGAACTGTCCGCATCACTGCGAAATTTACAACCATAAGCCACATTCTTACAAAGAGTTACCCATTCGTTATGCTGAATTTGGCACAGTTTATCGTTATGAACAGAGTGGAGAACTGCACGGACTTACCCGCGTAAGGGGATTTACTCAGGACGATGCCCATATTTTTTGCACACCGGATCAGATAAAAAGTGAATTTAACGGTGTAATCGACATTATCCAGCAGATTTTCAGTGCCCTTGATTTCAAAGATGTGCTCATTCAGATTTCGCTACGCGACCCCAACAATCCTTCAAAATATATTGGAAGCGAAGAAAACTGGGAAAAGGCGGAACGTGCGATTATTGAAGTCGCGGAAGAGCGGGGATTGAACGCCAAAACAGCCTACGGAGAAGCCGCCTTCTATGGTCCGAAAATGGACTTCATGGTAAAAGATGCCATTGGCAGGAAGTGGCAACTAGGTACTATTCAGGTCGACTACAACCTGCCCGAACGTTTCGATTTGACTTATATTGGGGCTGACAACGAGAAACACCGTCCGGTCATGATACACCGGGCTCCTTTTGGTTCGATGGAACGTTTTGTGGCCGTTTTAATTGAACATTGCGCTGGCAATTTCCCTATATGGCTCACTCCTGATCAGGTTATCATTCTGCCTATCAGCGAGAAATATCAGGAATATGCAGAAAAAGTTTTACATTTGCTAAAAAAACACGAAATTCGCGGCCTGATTGACGGAAGGAGTGAAAAGACCGGAAGAAAAATCAGAGACGCTGAATTGAAAAAAATCCCATATATGCTGATCGTTGGCGAAAAAGAAGAAAACGATCTGACCGTTTCGGTGCGCAAACACGGTAGCGGAGATTTGGGAACAATGAGTATAGATAGTTTTGCCCAACTCATTACTGATGAGGTTAAAGCAATTCTAGGTTAAATTATTTTGAATTAATTAGGAGGATTTATTATCGCAAATCTAAGAGGTAGAGGCAGAGCCCCAATGAAAAAAGAAGACCCAAACCGGATAAACCAGAGGATCACTGCTCCGGTAGTGCGACTGGTTGGCGAAAATGTGGAAACAGGGATTTTCCAATTACGCGATGCTTTGAATCTTGCCGAAAACCTTGGTCTTGACCTAGTTGAAATCTCAGCTAACGCCAGCCCACCGGTATGCAAGATTATGGACTATAAAAAGTTTCTTTTTGAACAAAAAAAGAAACAGAAAGAGATGAAGGCAAAAACAGCCAAAGTAGTTCTTAAAGAAATTCGATTAGGCCCAAACACCGATGATCACGATTTTAACTTTAAACTAAAACATGCCGAAAAGTTTTTACAGGAAGGTGCAAAAGTAAAAGTGGATGTCTTTTTTAAAGGCAGATCGATTATCTACAAAGATAAAGGTGAATATATCCTTCTGAAATTCGCACAAGAACTTGAGGATTTTGGCAAAGTGGAAAGCTTGCCCAAACTCGAAGGAAAACGCATGATCATGATCCTCACACCAAAGAAATAAATTTATTATCAACCAATTATAAATAATTAAGTAATGCCTAAAATGAAAACAAAATCCAGTGCAAAGAAAAGATTTTCTTTCACCGGATCCGGTAAAATTAAAAGGAAGCATGCTTATAAAAGTCACATCCTGACTAAAAAGTCAACGAAACGTAAACGTAACTTAACTTACACTACGGTGATTGATAAAGCAGATGAAAAGAACATCAGAGCCTTGCTTCGCAGTTAATTTATTATTGTTTAACTTTTGCCATAGCTCCGTAAGTCTCGCAGAGAGCGCTATGGTGAAAAAAAATTGATTAAAAAATGCCAAGATCAGTAAACGCCGTTGCTTCAAAAGCACGCAGAAAAAAGATCCTGAAGAAAACCAAAGGACAATTTGGTGGCAGGAAAAATGTTTGGACGGTTGCGAAAAATTCGTACGAGAAAGGGCAGATGTATGCCTACCGCGACAGACGAGTGAATAAACGTAATTTTAGGTCGTTATGGATCATGCGTATTAACGCAGCAGTTCGTTTGTACGACATGTCTTACTCAGAGTTTATGGGTAAAATCCATGCAAAGAACATCGAAATCAGCCGCAAAGTACTTGCGGACCTGGCTATGAACAACCCCGAAGCTTTCAAAGCTATTGTGGAAGCTGTAAAATAGCAAGAGACTTTTTCAAGATATGGGCTGTCACTTCTGGTGGCAGCCTTTTTTTTACATCCCGTATTTCGTCATGCGCCGGTTTAGTGCCTGCCAGGTGATATTCAACAGCTCACAAGCCTTTCTCTTGCTGTTGCCGCTCGCTTCAAGCGCAGCGATGATGATGGCCCTGGTGTTATCTTCCAGATCAAAGTTGTGTGAGGTTAATATCGGCAAGTCCATATCAGGGTGGTTCATTGCTACGCCTTCATTTTCACTCGGGTGATCAGCTGTTTTTATATTTTCCTTTCCCTTAAAGGTAACATGTTCAGGCATAATAACATATCCCTCACACATGATTACAGCACGTTCGATAATGTTCCTCAATTCACGAATGTTTCCGGGATAATGATGCTGCTGAAGTAAATTCATGGCATCGGGATGGATGGACAACGCGGGTTTATTCATGATCTTGGCATAATGCTCTACAAAATGCCTTGCTATCAGTGGAATATCATCAGTTCGGTTGCGTAGTGGAGGTATTTCTATCACGAAAATGCTCAAGCGATGAAAGAGGTCATTTCTGAAAGTACCCTTTTCGGCCATATCTTCAAGGTTCTGATTTGAAGCAGCAATTACGCGTACGTCAACGCTACGGCTTTGTTTTGATCCCAGCTTACTCACCTTTCTTTCTTCCAGAACACGCAATAACTTCGCCTGCTGATTCAAGGGCATATCCGAAATCTCGTCCAAAAAAAGAGTTCCTTTGTCGGCAATCTCAAACCAGCCGGGTTTTTCTTCCAGTGCACCGGTAAACGCTCCTTTTTTATGGCCAAAAAACTCACTCTCGAAAAGGGTTTCGGGTATGGCTGAACAGTTTACTGAGTAAAAAGGCTGACGAATTCGCTGACTTAAGTAATGAATGCCATGAGCCACCAATTCCTTACCTGTACCGCTTTCACCCAAAATAAGCACCGAAGTATTGTCGGCCTGTGACACCTTTGCCATTAAATGAAGCACATGTTTCATCGCCTGACTTTCACCGATAAGCTGAGTGCCAATGCTTTCAATCAGTTTTCGCGAAAGCACTTCCAGACTGGCAGTAGCGCTTTTTAACTGACTTGAAACCTCGATGTAACGCCGTGTACGGGTGATAGCGTTATTTATCTCAAACAACCTGAATGGTTTAGGAAAATAATCTGTAGCGCCATGGCGCATGGCCTGAATAACAGTGTCCATATCGCCATGCCCGGAGATCATAATCACTTCAATTTCCGGATAGGAGAGTTTTACTTTTTTGAGCACCTCCAGCCCTCCCATCTCAGGGAGTTTAACATCTAAAATCATGATGTTCACTTCTTCAGCGGATAATATCCCAAACGCCACCGATGGCAGTCCTGCTGTAAAAACACGGTAATTTTTACCCACCAGAAACTCCTCTATCTCATCCAGAACTCTGGGCTCATCATCTAATACCAGAATATTTAATTGTGTCGACATACTTAAACTTTTGGTAAGGTTATAAAAACTTTGGTAAAACGGCCGACTTCACTTTCTACACGAATATCGCCCTGCATTTCCTTAATAATTCCATACGAAATGGATAATCCAAGACCCGTTCCCTTCTCCTCGCTTTTGGTGGTGAAAAACGGGTTAAATATTTGGTGGATAATTTTGCTGTCTATCCCAATTCCATTGTCTTCGATAATGATTACGTTCTTATCGCCAACGGAGTCTAAACTGATCATTATAAGTTTATTGTATTGTTCATGCTTAAGTTTCCCCCGCTCTTCTACTGCATATTTTGCATTCGATAGTACATTCAACAAAACTTGTTCTAAACGAAAACCATTGCCATGAGTAAAAAAATCACCATCCGGAATGCAGGTGCGTAAGTCCACTTCGTGATCCATAAACTGCCTGGTAACCAACGACAACGCATTGCCAATAACCATAGGGATGTCCACGACTTCCATTTCAAGCTTTTCCTGATCACGCGAAAAAATACGAACATGGTTGATAATATTTTGAATACGCTCAATATCCTTAAACAGCATATTGATTTTATTCTTCAGGTAATCATCCTTTAATGAATTATCCACCAGCTTGTTGTGGATATTTTCCAATCCCATTGAAATACCAACTAAGGGTTGATTAATTTCGTGCGCCAGACCGGCAGACAACTCGCCAATGGACTCGATTTTAGATTTTTGCACCAACAATTGTTGCTGTTGCTCCACCCTGCTAATTTCTTCACGGACACGTGCTTCAAGTTGGGTATTTAATTCGAACAACTCCTTTTCGGCTACTCTGCGCTTGGTAATATCTGAAATAAAAACCAAATGGGAAGGATCATTATCCCACACGATAAACGAAACTTTCAGTCCAATCCACTTATGTTGAACGGATTCAGCAAACAGTTCCTCCTCGTGAGCCACTTCATCCGCCCTGCTCTGATCCAACAAATTATTCAACATACCCGAATATTCAGGCAAGAAAAAATCAGAAAACCTTTTACCTATTATCTCACGGGGCATCGCCTGGAAAATATCACTAACTTTTGGGTTTACCAGAAAAACCATTTGTTGCTTAACCAGGATAATCCCATCGTTAGCATTTTCATAGATAAGGCGGTATTTCTCCTCACTTTCGCGCAAGAGTTCTTCTGTAAAAGTTCGTTCAGCCACCTCTTGTTCCAGTGCAAGCGTTCTTTGTTTCACCCGTTTTTCGAGGTTTGCATTTAACTGGTTCAGCTGATCTTCCACGTTTCGCCGATAAATTGCGCCCCCCAGATTAAAAGCCAACATCCCCAGAGTATATGTCTCCGATTCAGTCCAGATGCGCTCTTCGAGGCAATCATCGAAACCAATAAAACCCCACCATTCGTTCTTCACAAAAATAGGGATGGCCAGCACTGATTTTATCCCCTGACTTTCCAGCATTTCACGCTCATCAACATTTTCAACCATCCTGACTATAAGTGTTACATTCTGTCGGTTGGTAAGAATAGCTGCCCAACGGTGAAAAATTGTACCATGGATAGGAATATTTACCAGCTCTTCGTTATCAAGCTGAGGTTCGATACCTTTTGCCACCCATTCATAAATTTGGCTCACTACTTCGGTTCTTTCAAAAACCTCTTTCTTAAAAATGTACACGCGAGACACCTTGGTTATTTCGCCAATCTTTGAGAGCGCATCATTAATAGAAATGGCACTGACACCTTTGGTTAGAAACATGGCTGTAGCATAATTCAACACCTTTAGGATATTCTCACTCTTGTCGCGTTCTCTCTCAGCAACCTGCCGTCTAAGTTCCTCTTCACGCAACGATTTTTCAAGCAGCACCTCTCTGATTTGCTCACGAATTACCTCGTATAATTGATTGTTGTTGATAGGTTTAATTAAAAAGCCTTTGACGCCAGATTCGATAGCCTTTAAAAAAAACCGGGATTCGCCATAAGCCGACATGATGACCACGCGCACTTGCTTATCGGTAAGCCGGATCTTGTTAATCATATCTAACCCGTTCATCACCGGCATCTTGATATCCGTAAGGATGATATCGGGCTGATGTTCTACAAACATTTCGTATCCTTCTTCACCGTTTGCGGCCACCAGCACATGACTAACAAATTGACCGATCAGCTGCTGATAAACATTTCGTATGATGCTATCATCTTCAACAAGTAAGAGTTTTACATTATGTATTTCCATGGATCGTTAGTGCTTGTATTTTTTTTCACCTGCCGGTATCCGGATGTTCAACTGATTCTCAAAAGGCACCAATGGACACGACCACCGTTCATTATAGGCACAATAAGGATTGTAAGCCTGATTGAAGTCGAGCATTGCCGAATCACCGGCCGGAATTGGGATGTCCATGAACCGGCCCGCTTTGTAAGTTTCTTCACCGTTGGTTAAATCACCAAAAGGAACAAAAAGCAGACCTCCATATTCAGGATGATGTATAAAGGCCATATTTTGAAAGGCGGTTAATTCGCAAGTATCGCTGTTGACATGGAACTTTAATATTCCGTACTTTCTGTATACCGGTAACCGGTCAGTGGTAGTAGGCAAACTAAACGGAGGTTGTGATGTGTCCACTTTGAAAGTAGCCTGAATTCGATAACTCAGATCAGGGTCGAAATAACTGAACCCTGCAAACTCTGCCAACTCCTCTTTATTAAAAGGAGAGGTAAGTGAGTCGGCAAACTCCAGATGCTTTATGGCACGCGATTCCAGAATTTCATCGATAAGCGTACCTTGCGACATACGTTGATTGATTTCGGTCCTGTCGGGATTAAAAAAAAGCAAGGCATAAGGGGTGGCGATCATTTCATTGGTCACATTACGAAAGCCTTTGCTACTTTTCCACCAATGATCGGCTAAAAATGTCCGGTCCGGGTGTGAAATGATACCCACTTGAAAAAGCTTGCCCAGAGCCATTTTAAACAAATACCGACTTCGGCGCGCATGGACACCCACTGAATAAATATCAACAGATTTTTCCCATTCCGGATGGTCATCAAACAGCTGACCGACCATTAAACCAGTACTATAGGTTCTGTCGGTAAACGTGTTGGAAGGGATAACAGCACGATAAATGGTGTCAGTAAAACCAAAGTGCTTCATGGAAAAAATCGTCGCTTCGGCCGTATTGCGGTATGGAGCAATGTATTCGTAAATGGTGATAGGGATACCCGTGACAATCAAACGTTCGTATCCATTTTCATGATAATACTTCAAAGCATCCATTACCACGTAAGTCTCCACCCAACCTTCCACGACAAGCGTTTTGGCATTAACAGGCTTATTTAGTGACAGATACTTAATAGAAAGCGGCAATGACAACCGGAAAAAGATAGCCAAAACCAGCAAGATAATCAACCACCCAAACCAGGTAGGCCGATAGCATTTCTTTTGATGAAAAAGCCTAAAATATTGTTTCGACATACTGTTTCAACAGGATTATTACTTTTGTCAAAGTTAACAATTTAAACTTATGAAACTTGAAGATCTTCGACGGGATTTTGGTCGATTTATTTTTAACCCTGATCAGGCAGGTCAATCACCTGCACTTCTACTAAAAAAATGGCTAGAAGAAGCCGAAGACAGACACATTCCTGAATTTAATGCTATGGTAATCAGTACGGTAGGGGTTAATGGGCGACCCTCTTCCAGGGTGGTATTGTTGAAAGGTATTGAGGAAGATGGGTTATCTTTTTACACCAATTACGAAAGTCGTAAAGGACATGAGCTGGCAGAAAACCCGCAGGCCAGCCTACTTTTTTTTTGGAAAGAGCTGGAGCGCCAGGTTCGTGTGGAGGGTATAGTCGAAAAAATGAGCTATGAACAATCGAAAAAGTATTTTTCATCGCGACCGCTTGATAGTCAAATATCTGCCTTGTTGTCCCCTCAAAGTCGACCTATAAAAGATTTGGATGCACTAAAGTCAGAGATAGCAGCCTACAACCAACTCCATCAAAAACCAGCTTGTCCACTGTTTTGGGGAGGATATCAATTAAAACCAGACTATTTTGAATTTTGGCAAGGTGGGGCAAAACGCCTACACCAAAGACTAATTTTTGAACAAAAAGACAGTCAATGGATTAAGGGGCAACTTGCCCCCTAACCTATCGACTAAATAATTCTATTGACCCAAAGCCATTTTATTCAGGTCGCTGACAAATTGTTGAATTGTCACATCATCGAATCCCTTTTCGCGGGCGGCTTCCTCCAGCGTACCCCATATAGGTTCGCCGCACATGATGCAACGGATTCCTTTTTCCATAAGATAGCGTACCGAAAACGGATAGGTTTCCACCAACGATTCTATACTTATTTCTTTGGTAATCATTTTTTTAATCTAATGTGTGTACTACAAGTCCAGACCTCAATTTGGGTTCAAACCAGGTGGTTTTTGGAGGCATAATTTTCCCGCTGTCAGCAATATCTATCAACTGACTCATGCTCACAGGGTAGAGAGCAAAAGCAACCTTCATTTCGCCACTATCGACACGGGTTTTCAACTCGCCCAGCCCACGGATACCTCCAACAAAATCAATCCGTTTCGATCGGCGTAAATCATCAATTCCCAGCAATGGTTCAAGCACTTCATTGGTAAGAATAGTCACATCAAGCACCCCAATAGGATCATTGTCGTTGTAAGTACCCACATGTGCGGTTAGCGAATACCAATGGCCATCCAGATACATGGAGAAATTATGTAAGGAATTGGGTTTGTAAATATCGGTACCCATGTCCACTACATCGAAACGTTTGGATAACTTGCTGATAAAATCCGCTGAAGATAAACCATGTAAGTCTTTTACCACACGGTTATAATCGATAATGGTAAGTTGATTGTCAGGAAAGTGCACGGCCAAAAAGAAATTGTACTCCTCTTCGCCTGTATGATTTGGGTTATTTTCCTTTTTTTCGTTACCCACCAGGGCAGCGGCGGCGGTACGGTGGTGACCATCAGCCACATAGGTTGAAGGCAATTTCCCGAACAAGGCAATAATTTGTTTAATGATAGTAGGGTCACTAATTACCCAAAAGTGATGACCAACGCCATCGTCAGCAATAAAATCATATTCAGCAGCTTGGTTTTTAATGATGTTATCAACAATTTCGTCGATAGCCTCCATGGCGGGATAGGAAAAGAAAACAGGCTCCATGTTGGCATTGGTAATCCGTACATGCTTCATTCTGTCCTCTTCCTTATCCGGACGGGTAAGTTCGTGCTTTTTTATCACATTGTTCATGTAGTCGTCAACACTAGCGCAGCCTACTATGCCATACTGGGTTTTCCCAAACATGGTCTGACCATAGATATAAAGCGATTTTTGATCATCCGGGGTAAGCCATCCTTTCGATTTAAAGTCCTCGAAATTCGATTTAGCTTTGTCGTAAACTTCCTGACTATATAAGTTAATGCCTTCAGGGAGATCTATTTCCGGCTTAATAACGTGCAGCAACGAATAAGGATTTCCATCAGCTTCAACTCTGGCCTCTTCGCTGTTTAACACATCGTAAGGACGACTGGCCAGCAGTTTTACGATTTCTTTTGGTGGGCGGAGCCCATTAAATGCTCTAAGTGTAGCCATAATTATTTATTTTAAAACAGATATATTATTTCTAGTCTTCTTCGTAGATATCATCAAGCTCATTGCCGGCAGCATCACCGAAGTCGTGATAATTTGGTTTAAACGCTCCACCGTTGCCTTTGCCTTGATAATTATAGTTACCGTTGCTACCATTTCCATTGGCACGTTGCAGGCTGGAGATGAGTGCACCGATCATTTTAGTCATTTCCATCAACTGGTTTCTTGACTCTTCTTCGTACAGTTCGGCGATATGGCTTTGTTTTCTTGCCAACATGGTGAACACCAGGCACTCGCGGATAGCGCTTTTGGCCATTTTTAAGTAGTAAATGAACTGACTCTTATTTCTTGCCGATCCTTCGGCAATGAACAGAGCAATATTTCGGGCTGAATCGTTAAAACGCAGCGAAAACTCACTTGGATCGTTTGCAGGAAACAAGGAAGTTACATCCTGAACCCAGGTAATATAATCCAGAGACTTATGGTAAATTCGCAAATCTTCGAAACGGAAAAACGTTCCGGTTTTCTCAGTTTTTTCAAATTTTTCTGTTTGACTATGCATGGCAATGTATTTTTGGTAATTTGGTTTTCAGATAAACAATTATAGAACGAAAGCCGTTTGGCTTTCGTTCTATAATCAAAGTTTTTGTAGTTATAATTCAGGCAACTATACAGGAGATTAGTTTACCTTAAAAGTGATATCCCCTTTATTGATAAAGTTAATGATTTGACGGGCAGCTGCAACTCCGGCGTTGTTGTTGGCCTCGGATGTCTGTGCCCCCATTTTCTTAGGGGTAAAGAAACAGCGGTTTCCATACTTTTCCTCGAACTGTTGTTTTTGGTCGGGAGCAATATCAGAGACATATTTAAAAGAATCCGATTCGGCAAACCACTTCAACATACCCTCTTCGTCGATAACCTCCTTGCGGGCAGTATTAACCAGCATAGCACCTTTCTTTGTTTTTGAAAGCAGTTCGTAACCAATTGATTTCTTGGTTTCGTTGGTAGCCGGAATATGCAAACTGATGTAATCGCATTGCGCATACAGATCTTCCAGTTTTTCGACACACCCGACGCCATCTGCAATCATCATTTCAGCTTTCACATAGGGATCAAAGGCACACACTTCCATTCCAAAACCTTTGGCAATGCGGGCCACATGCTTTCCTACGTTGCCATAGGCATGGATACCCAGTTTTTTTCCCATAAGCTCAGTACCTGAAGTGCCGTTAAAGTGATTTCGTGCCTGATACACCATCATGCCCAAAGCCAATTCAGCTACGGCGTTAGAATTCTGTCCAGGGGTATTCATCACCACCACCTGGTGATCGGTAGCCGCTTTCAGGTCTACATTGTCGTAGCCGGCTCCGGCACGCACTACAATTTTTAACTTGGGAGCGGCTTTAATAACAGCCTCATCGATGATGTCGCTCCTGATGATAATAGCCTCCGCATCCGCTACTGCGTCTAACAATTGCTGCACATCAGTGTATTTTTCCAAGAATGCATACTCGAAACCCGCATCGGTTAAAACGTTACTTATTTGCTTTACAGCTCCTGAAGCAAAAGGCTTATCGGTAGCAATTAAAACTTTTGTCATGTTAGTAAGCTTTAGTCTTTAATTATAATTTATTTGTATTGATTTTCAAACTCCTGCATAGTTTCAACGAGCGCTTTCACGCTTTCAATGGGCAGAGCATTGTAGGTAGAAGCGCGGAATCCGCCAACTGAACGGTGGCCTTTTAAGCCAATCATTCCCTGAGCAGTTGCATAATCCATAAAGGCTTTTTCTTTGTCTTCGTGGCCATCGTTCATCACGAAACAAATATTCATCAACGACCTGTCTTCCGGATTTATAACGGTAGCTTTAAACAATGGATTGCGATCAATTTCATTGTAAAGTAAGGCAGCTTTTTCGATGTTTATCTTTTGCATTTGGCTTACGCCACCGTTGTTTTTAAGCCACAACAAAGTTTGCAAAGCGGCATATACAGGCACAACAGGTGGTGTATTAAACATACTTTCTCCTTCAATATGTGTTTGATAACTGAGCATGGTAGGAATAACACGTGATACCTTTCCAAGGATATCGTTGCGAACAATAACGAAGGTAACCCCGGCAGGAGCTAAATTCTTTTGTGCTCCACCATAAATAAGGGCATATTTCGAAATATCTACAGGGCGACTAAAAATATCTGATGACATATCGGCCACCAAGGGAATGGGAGAATCAATGTCTGTTTTTATTTCTGTGCCGTAGATGGTATTGTTGGTTGTAATGTGAAAATAATCAGCATCGGTTGGGATGGTGAAATTTTTTGGGATGTAATTAAAGTTTTTGTCTTCAGAAGAAGCCACCACGTTTACTTCACCAAACAACTTGGCTTCCTTTATAGCTTTTTTAGCCCAGACGCCGGTGTTCAGATAAGCGGCTTTGGTTTGTAACAAGTTAAACGGAATCATGGCAAATTGGGTACTTGCCCCTCCTCCCAGAAACAGAACACTATAGCCTTCGGGAATATTTAAGAGTTCTTTAAAAAGAGCAACTGCTTCGTCCATAACGGCAATAAATTCCTTGCTGCGGTGCGAAATCTCCATAAGCGACAAACCTGTTCCTGCAAAATCGGTAATGGCTTTGGCAGTATTTTCAATAGTAAACTCCGGAAGAATGGATGGTCCGGCATAGAAATTATGTTTTTTCATTTGTTCAGAATTTATAAGTTCAACGTGAGGCAAAGATAGAGACAAAAGATCAATTTTTGTTATTTTTTTAACTTAGAATGTTTCTAATTACAAAGCTTTTAGCTATTTTAACACTTTTATCTTTCAAATTTACCATTGTCATGTGAAAACAATAACAATAGATTTAGTCCTAAAGAAAGACTTCCGTTATTTTGGATTTCCGCTGCAAATCTCCCGGGCTTCGACCTAATAAAATATGGTGTCACTTTTCTGATATGGAAATTGCACAATTTGTATCGCTACATCAAACAACTTACTATTTTCGCTTTTTTTTAGTCGTGAAAAAGAAATCCTTTACCTCCTCAGTGCTGGGACATGAAGCACTCTTGTTGCTCACCTCAATCATTTGGGGACTGGCTTTCGTTGCACAACGGGCAGGCATGGAGAGCATTGGTCCGTTTGCTTTTAACGGAATTCGTTTCATTCTAGGTAGTTTGAGCTTATTGCCGCTAATTTTATTCTTAAAACCAAAACCAAAACCCAACGGACAAATACGCTTAAATCCTCTTATAGCCGGGCTCATCGCCGGAATTATTTTATTTATAGCCGCTTCGTTACAACAAGTGGGGATGGTATATACCACTGCCTCTAACGGTGGCTTTATCACCAGCTTATATGTTATCATTGTGCCTTTGTTGGGTTTGTTGGCCGGTGAAAGGCTAAACACCCAAACATGGATCGGGGCAGTGCTGGCTGTTGTTGGCTTGTATTTACTTTCTGTAAGGTCAGGGTTTAGCATAAACCCGGGCGATTTACTGGTTCTGGCCAGTGCTCTTTTTTGGGCTATTCATCTGATAATCATTGGATATTATTCCAATAAAACAGACGTGCTCCTTCTGGCGGCTATTCAATTCGCCGTAACTGGCGTCCTCAGTCTGGCCGTTTCGTCGATAAGCGAGCAAACACAATTGTCGCAGGTTGTGGAGGCCGGCATCCCTATACTTTACGGTGGACTGATGTCGGTGGGTGTGGCCTATACCTTACAAATAGTTGGCCAACGCAAGGCACTTCCTGCCCACGCCGCTATAATTCTCAGTCTGGAAGCTCTGTTCGCTGCCATAGGCGGATGGATTATTCTCCACGAAAAACTTTCTCTTCAGCAAATAGCGGGTGGCCTGCTTATGCTTGCCGGCCTGATAGTGGCACAGTTACATTTTAAGTCAAAAACCAGTCGCCCAAACACTTAATCACGCATGTCAGCACCGCGAATAATCTGAGAAGAGGCCGGATCCATAAAATTTCCTGAGAAGTCAACGCCCATAGAAACAACGGCCGTTCCATCGCCATATACTGTAAGGTCTACATTTAAAAAACCTGACCTGTTTTTCGCCTGAATATCAAACTCGATGAATATGGGCTTATTGCTTTTTGCAGGAGGAGTGTATTTGTAGTTTGTAATCCAGCCGTTTATGGTCATTCCGCCAAGTCCGTTGGTGCTGAAAGGCCCATAAGTGGGTACTTGAAAAGTTACAGAGTCGTTGTGTACGTACAAAAAGTTGAGCCGCCCCGAAAAGCTATTGTTGTCACCTATCTGTGTAATTTCAACCACGAAGTTTTTATTTCTGGCCAATTCCTGGTACTGAAGCCACTGCGCTTCTTCCTGCGCTTTGGCTGCCAGCTTTTTTTCTTCTCTCTGCTGTTTTTTGGTTTCTTTTTCAGACGAAGTGTTTTGTCCGTACAAACCGACAAAACCACCTGCTAACAGGACTAAAACCAATGTGCTTTTCAAAAATAATGTATTCATCGCAGTTGTTTTTTTAGTTTAAAGCAAGAAACTCAAGTCGCTACCTTCCGGGTATTCTTCGGGAGTGCGATTAAAAGCGAACAAGCGCGCCGGACGGCTTCCGAGCAATTTCATCTGATCATTCTCCACCAGCAGCAAGCTGGCTTCGCGCAAGCCTAAAACAATTTTCTTTTTGTTCACCACAAGAAACTCCTCGATGCGCTGCTGCCGTGTTTCACCTCCATGTCCTTCCGGATTGGCATCCAGGTAATGGGGATTTATCTGAAACGGGATCAGATTTAAGCAGTTAAAGCTCGCAGGCTGAATGATAGGCATGTCGTTTGTTGTCATGAGCGAGGGACAAGCCACGTTGCTGCCGGCACTCCATCCCATGTAAGGTGTTCCATTCTCCGCTTTTATTTTAATCGCCTCCATGATACCGGTTCGGTGCATTTCAGCCACCAAATGGAAAGTGTTTCCTCCTCCTACGGCAATGGCTTCAGCAGCATTAATCATGGCTACCGGATCGTTTGCCTGATGTACCGACTCGGTGTCAAAACCCATCGTACTCAACACGCCGGAAACCCTTTCGAGATAGCTATCGTATGATTTCTCCAGGCTTTCGGAATTAAGGCCTACCCCGGCATAAGGCACAAAGGTCACCCGTTTGATACCATTTTTTTTCAGGAAGTCGGAAATATAAGTTTTTGGCCATTCAAGATAGGGCTCCCCCACCATCGTGGAGTTACTGATCAGTAAAAGTCTTTTTGTCATCTATATTATTTTTTACAATTAATTTCTTTTAAATCTAACCTTACAAACCAAGCCATTAAAGCTGTTGTATCAGGAGTTTTACGATCGGATAAAAATAAACATTTTTACTCAAACAGGAACTTAAAGGAGGCGGTTTTTTCGGTAAACCAACTTAAAATGACTGAACCAGTGATCGTTAGCGACATATTCGTCGAGTGCTTCATCTACGCTTTTCGCTGATGCCTTATCAGCCTGAGCCAATCCGGCGGCAATTTGAGTTTGCAATCGTCTGGATTCCTTTCTTGATCCCCCCTGTTTTTTCGCCATATGGGCAAATTCTAGCGCTTTCCTATATTGTCCCTTTTCGGCAAAATATTCACCTGTATACAAGGTCAGGATAGGTAAATGCTGGCTACTGACAAAAGTGGACAACCCCACCATTTCAATGCCGATGGTATCGAGACGCTCTGTCTGCACAAAATTACTCAATTCGACGTACCCGTCGATAAACAGGACATATCCTTGATTATACAGCTGTTTTTTCAGGAACTCGAATTGCTCGAGATAATAAACCAAATGGAGGCAGGTAGGCTCTACAAAATTGTAAAGCCGTAGGTTTGTTTCACATTCAGCATTTTCGGATAGTATGTTTTGAATGGATTGAAAAGCTTTCACAGCAGACGCATAGGATTTGTTTTTGAGTGCTGTTCGTATCTCGGCTACCCCATTATCTACTTTTTGCTGCACAACCAGGCACTTCCTGCTATCCAATTCATGGTAGACCTCTGCAATCAGGTTTACGATTCCGGTATTTCTCCCTTTCAGATACCGTCTTTCAATTTCTTCGGTTTCTGAAAGCAGCGTTCTGGCCTCGTCGAGCCTGAGTGCCCAGATGTGGTATCTCACTTTTTCAATCCGCTCTGTTATCAGTGCAGTGGACACCGTTTCGAGCCGTTGATTTATTTCATTCCTGGCATATTCAGGCAGCCAATTTCCGATATCTGAAGCCAAAAGCAGCTGATCGAGAGCCACACGGGGTTGTTGCGCTTTAAGCAGCTCATCGCTCTGCGCCAGATTGATTTGAAACAACTGCTCCGCTAACATCAAAACACGATCTTCCTTTCCCACAAGGTAAACCTTGTATTTCAAATAAAACCTATTGATGACCGCCATCTGGTTAGCAGCATCCGGATACTGACCATCAGAAATCATCAACTCAAGGGTATCAGCATGCAGGTTAAAAAGGCACAGGCATGAAGTAGAAAAATCCACATAAAAAGCTTCCTTACAATCACTTCCAAACTTTTCAACCAAAGGAAGGCATACGTTAAAGTGGTAAAGACCTGATTCGGGGAGAAAAAGGACTGGCGACATTTTGCCGATTTCGCCGATTTCGTTTAACAAAACGGGCAGGGCCGAATCCTGTGCTTCAAAGCTCAAATAAAAAGATTCGTTCAGGTCAATCATATCATAGGCTTTTTGGAAATAGGAACTAGCCAAACCCGTATTTCCATTAGCCAGAGCCATCCGTCCGACTTTTAAATACGAGCCGGCCACGCCGTCAAAAGCCTGCAAATAAACCTGTTGAAAAAAACGGTCTGAGCCTACATTCAACTGCTCAACCACTTGGGTCGCATTCCTTAACAAAAGCAAAGCCCCGGCATAATCCCCCTTGTCAACCTCAGCCTCACCGGCCATAACGAACGAGCGGTAGGCACATCGACCAATTTCGGTCACAATTTCTATAGGGAGTGCTGTTTTGATGATCTCCATTTCATCATCGCTCTGTGCAATGGAAACCATCTGTAGCCAGGCCGATGCCTGTGCAGGCTGCATTTGTTTAGATTGGAAGAGATAATAATTGCTCAGGGAGGTCAGCGCCGAACAAAACGCCTCCACCTGAAACGATTGCTCAGGCTCATTCCCCTCCTTATGCTCCATACTCAGTGTGGTCACCCTTTTTTCATAACGACTGATTCTGGCCCACGAGGCTTCCACCTTCTTTGGATCAACACGGTCGATATGCAACACGCGGAAACCATTCCAGTGTTCAAATAAATGCGATAAACGGGCAATCTCAATACGGTCGAGTAACAGGTTTTCGAGGGATCGTTTGCTATCGGAAGCAAAGGTTTCGTATTTGGCGTTTAACTCCATGAGCAAAGTAGAAAAGGAATAATAAGAGAAAACCAGATCGATCCACTTTTTTAGTGCCACTGGCTGACTTTGCTGATAGGCAAACTTCTCATTTACAGCGCGCACATCTATTTCTCCGATGCTATGACTCAGGAACCCGGTTACGTCAACATTAGCCCACTGGCCATTTGTAAAACACGAAACAGCCAGACTTCCCCGCGCATGACGGCCGTTATAGAACTCAATATTAGCAACTACTACCTCAGGCCACAACAAGCTGTCAACGTCAAACCCCTCAAAAGTCAGGTTGCCCGAGATATCCTGACGACGAAACCGCATCTGCAGCGTATACCTCCCGTCGTTTTCGTGCAAAACCTGCATATCCAGCTGACCGGAAATGTTAATTTTGATGTCCTTTAGATAAACATTGAAAGAAGCTGCCAGCGTTGACCACATCAGGCTACCAGGCTGATCATCGGACAAAGTAGCATAACTGATCAAAGCCTTGGTTTCCTTATTAGTTTTAAAAACCTGCCCATAAGCAATGGAATTTAAAAACAAGCACCCAATCAACAAAATGCGCACAAACGCCATGTTACAATTTTTTGGCAAAGGTAAGTAAGCAAGCTGGCATGAATAGGCGGACAGCTCATTTTTTTGTTCGAATATAAGGTTTCAATCCACTTTCACTAGCATTTTAACAGTTTCGTGAAGACGTTCTTTCATAATTGGTTTCGAAAGATACTCATCGCAACCGGCGTCGAGGGCTTTTTCTCTGTCGCCCATTATGGCATACGCCGTTTGTGCTACCACCGGCAACTCCGGAAACAACCTTTTAATTAATCGTGTGGCCTCATAGCCATCCATTCCGGGCATTTTCAAATCCATCATGACCACGCTAATATTTGGATTTGATTTACATATTTGGACAGCCTCGTGACCTGATTTCCCCCAAACAGACTTAAAGCCAATTTCTGACAACATAATTGAAAGGAGTTGAAAGGAGTTCTCTACATCGTCGACTATTAAGGCTATTCTATTCCCATCGTTATCTATTCCCACATTCGTTTCATCGTCCAGCTCCTTTTCCTGACGAGATGTAGCCACAATTCGGAGTTTATCAGGAATGATGAAGTAGAACTGAGTACCCTGGCCGGAATTTGATTCAAGCCATATACGCCCACCCATCATTTTCACCAGACGAGCTGCGATGGTGAGGCCTACCCCGATACCTCCAAAACGACGGGTGTAGGTATCATCCACCTGTCTGAAAACATCAAAAATATAAGTTTGCTGCTCCGGATTTATCCCGATACCGGTATCTTTTACAAAAAACCTGAGAAAATGCTGCCCACCCTCTTCAATCATATCGCATCCCACAGCCACATGACCTTGTTCGGTAAACTTCAATGAGTTTTTAATAAGATTTAAAAGCACCTGCTTCAGCATCTGTCGATCTGTTTCAAGAACAACATGACCCAACCGATCGATCTGATTCCAGTTGACTACCAAATGACCTTTTCGCATTTCAAATTGCTCGGCTGTAACCATCGGCTTCAGTTCACTCGTGATGTCGGAAAGCATGATATTTTCCGGGCTCGGGAGGACGCTTCCATCTTCAAGTAGGGTAATATTTAAAATATCCTGCACAATTTTCAGCAAATGTTCTCCACTTTCGTGAATGGTTTGTGCATAATCAAGCACATCCTCCTTACTCATGTTGTCATCCAGCAAACTACTGAATCCAATGATGGCGTTAAGGGGTGTGCGCAACTCATGCGACATGGTAGCCAAAAAAGTCGACTTCAGATGATCCGATTCTTTAGCTTTAGCCAAAGCTTCCTGCACCTGACGGTCGGAGTCGTAACGACTGTGCAGCTGACTGAGATAATAAGCTATAACCTCCATCATTTCCAGGTCCTGCTCATCGAAAGCCTTTTCTTCGTCATAATTGAGCAGTACCACAGCGCCAACAGCTTGGTTTTTATGCTTAATCGGTACTCCAAGCCACGATTTGCACAGCACATCAATGGCCTTTATCTTGCCCTCAGACTGTAGGATAATCATATCCTCCCGATTGGCAATCACTGGCTTTGCACTGTGCGTAACATAC
>DJVY01000114.1:0-15208 GCA_002440885.1 Bacteroidales bacterium UBA6244 | reverse complement strand
GTGGCCACACGTGCCTCAACCAACTGCATATGAATATATTCAGAAATAAATGGGATACGAACAGGGGAGCTGATTTTATCGGCGATTCGGTGAATTATCTTTCTGGTGATCTCATTACGCCATACCTCATTTATGTTCTTACCGAAATACAGTATCTCAATCATTCCTTTCTCACTAACCATGCTGGAAACCTGAATATCAATTAACAGTTCTTTTCCACTTTGCGTCAAAAACACGATCCTGAAAGTCAAGTTGGTGTCTTTTACAGCCAATTTAAGTTTTTCGTGCATTTTTTTATGAAACCTTTCAGGCAAAAATCGGAAAACCGATAAGGAATCTGGTGGCCTGGATTCATATCCGAGAACCTGTAAAAATTGTTGATTGCAAAAGGTTATTCGCCCAAACTGGTCGGTAGTCCAAATCATATCGCTTGAGTACTCTAAAATCAACCGGTATTTGGCTTCAGCCTCCTTCAGGTTGATATTCATTTCACTTAACTCCGCTGATCGCTCGGCAACCTTGGTCTCCAGTCCCTGGTTGGCCTGGGCGGTTCGTTCTTTCTCGTCTAACAGCAGTTTATTCACATAAAACCCACGTCGGATGATAAATTCAAAATAATAGGAAGAAAGCATGCCGAACAGGTTTGCAGAAACAAGAAAAAAAGAGGACATGATCCAGACTTCGGGAGAAACCTCAAGAGAATAACAGACCACTTCGTAGGCCAACACCACTATCCAACCCGACACGGTAGCAAAGACAAACCGTAGTTTAATAAAATCGTAGTTGAAGATAAGTACCAATATCAGTCCGACATAGTAGTAGGCCAACAAGGACTCTCCTCCCACAGCAATCATGATAACAATGCCAAGGCCTGCCGATATCATCAGCAGAGAGAGCAACCATTGCGCATAGTAAATCCACAACCTGAACCGTAAGGCGATCAACACCACAATGGCAAAGGGGATAACGTAAAAAAACCGAATTTGAAAAAAGAAGGAAAACAGCGCGGGAGCTATGATATAGTCAAGGATCGAGAACAAGGCATACACTAAAACCGAAAAACCAACCGCCAGCTTAATGTTGGTTAGACTACTGAAAGCGAAGTCCTTTAAAAACTGTTTTTCAAATGACGCATCCTTAAAGGCCAAATCAGGATGACGGATTTGATCGCCAAAAGTTTTTATGACAGGGTCTTCCACCATGGCAGGGTCATTTTTTTGTAAAAATAAAAAAGAATTTTTACTCTACAAGACAAGAACGGTTTTTAAGGAAATATTTAATGTTCAAACCTCCGGATTACTGCAAAAACAGGTCTTTTAAATTATCAACATCCACTCTCACAGCTGATGACGAATACGCCAAAAGTATTACCTTTGTCCATGAAACAAAAACGTCCATGTCGCTAACACTCTCAATAAATCTGCCACTACAAGACCCGGTTTTGATCATCACAGTCATGATTCTGGTCATCTTTTTATCGCCACTACTATTAGAACGTATTAAAATTCCTGCCATAGCCGGGCTTTTAATTTTTGGCATGATGATAGGCCCTAACGGGTTCAACATCATCCCTCAAAATCTCGAATTCAGCCTTTTCAGCACAACAGGGTTACTCTACCTGATGTTTTTAGCCGGACTCGAAATCGACTTAATAGATTTTATTAAAAACAAAGGCAAAAGCATTGTTTTGGGACTGATGTCGTTCGCATTTCCATTTGTACTCGGTTTTCTCATAAGCCATTACATGCTCAGTTTGGATGTACTGCCCTCATTACTGATAGGCGCTATGCTATCATCGCACACACTCATTGCCTACCCCATAGCGAGTAAAATGGGCATTATATCTACCACCATTGTAACCATCATCATTGGAGGGACAATCATTGCCGATGTCGTGGCGTTGATTTCATTACAAATTATCTCCGATTACGCAGCTGATTTATTCAACCCTGAAGGCATTATCAGGATGTTGCTCAACTTTACAGTTTTTGGTTTGATCCTGTTTGTAGTCATCCCCTGGATATCGAAAATGTTTTTTAAATACTTCATGGGCGACCTCATTATCCAGTATTTATTTATCCTGACTCTTTTGTTTATTTCGGCTACAACGGCAGAGTTATTGCATATCGAACCGATTATCGGTGCGTTTTTCTGTGGTTTAGTGCTCAACCGCAACATCATTAACGGTAGTCCACTATACCAGCGCATTGAGTTCATTGGTAACAGCTTGTTCATCCCCATTTTCTTAATCTCTGTTGGTTTACTTGTTAATCCCGGATTTTATTTTGAAAATCCCTCCACCATATTACCCCTTGCCATTTTAATTGTGGTGGCCATCGCAGGCAAATACATTGCCGCTTTTTTGATGGGTTTATTTTTCAGGTTAAAGAAACACGAGACAAACCTCATCGTTGGGCTCACAACAGCACGCGCTGCCTCTGCCATAGCCATTGTGCTGGTGGGCTACAAACTGGGATTATTTAACGAAGCCATTATTAACCATACTGTTGTTTTGATATTGATCACCAGCATCCTTAGCACTTACATTACACAGAACAATGCAAAAAAAGTAGCCGACGACGCCCTGTCAAATATGGATGAAAGAGATGAACCTGAGGTTATTATGGTACCGGTATCGAACCCTGCAAATGTACCAACCCTGTTAAGATTTGCCTCCTACCTGAAGACCTCGTCGACCAACAAAGCCATTTATGGACTTTCGGTTTTAGCCAATGTCCCTACCGTACAGGATCAGATCAACAAAAACAAACTGATTTTTCATAAAACAGTAGAAGACCTCAAATCAGATGTGCCCTTTAAGCTGATAACACGAATCGACAGCACAGTTACCAATGGCATTTCCAAAGCCATGAAAGAGCTGTCGGCCAACATCATGATCTTAGGATGGCACGAAAAAACAACGCCCTTTGAAGTGCTTTTTGGAAACATCCTGAACAACCTGATAAACAGCACCAACAAAATGGTTTGGGTTGTAAAAACTCCCGGAACACAGCTGAATAACTCAGGTATCATTCACTTGTTCCTGCCTCCGGATGCCAACAAAGAAATCGGGTTTAAAAAACTCACAAAGAAAGCCGCGCATTTATCCAGAATCTTAAAAAACAAAATAATAGTGCATTCCAACGAAAGCATGGCCAACGACATGGAGGCTTTATTTAAAACGGAAATTAAAGGATACTATCAAGGTAATGTGGCACACTGCTTCGACCACACTGAGATCAGTAACCTCAATCCCTCTGACTCAGATCTTTTTCTGATTGTTCAATCGCGCAGAAGGGGTAATTCTTATAACAAGTCTTACAATAAATTTGTCATGACCTTAATAGAAAAGCATACCGACCTGAACATTATTTTTGTCTATCCTGATCAGCTTTAAATTTTTATTTCATTTTGTAATCGGTCGGGCCTTTGCGGTAATTCGTGTTATCGAGCCACCAGCTTGGATAACCGATGTTCCGTGTAGGTTCGATGGGCGGCGTGGCAAATTCTCCATTGGGCAAATTAAGGTAACCATCTGAATATTTAGCCACCAACTCACCAGCCAGACTCCACCAACTGTCGAGCACCGAAGCGGCATTCTCCTTGCATGCTTCGGTTAAAACAGCAACGGCGACGCCTGCCGGAGCACCATAATAATCAGCTTCCAGAGCTGCGAGCAACTCTGTAGAAGATTGTTCCAGCACCTTGCGCAGAGGAATTATTTCTGATTTGGTCATCAACTGAAAATTCAAACGACTCCAGTTGTTGACGAAATTAAATGCCCACCAGGCTGCATCGCCGGCAAATTGTTGTGGACCACCGGTTTGATATGTAGCAGGCAAATCGCTCATTTTAGTATAGAAGGGATTAAAAACAGTGGTATAACTCACGTCAGGACCAAACCACACCAAACCCTTGAAAGGATCTTCTTTTTGCGGAAACGTTTGGCAGACATAGGTATAGCCCTGATAAAAAACGCTGATCGACCGCTCCCATGCTCCCGAAAGCGTCTTTCCTTTGGTCACGTCATTCTGGTTGCCATCGTAAGGGCCAACAAAACGATGCGGATCGCCATAAGGTCCGGCCGCAACACCTTTGGTCATATCAAATTCAGTTCCTTCGTAATGATCGCGGTACAAATCGAACACATCACCTGCCGTCAGTTTGAATTTCGGCTTGATGCTAAAAGGATAGTCGAAAGTGTAGCCATCGTCTACCCACGGGCTCAAGGCCAAATCAGGATTAACCCTGTCGAGAACGCGCCAAACCCTTCGGAGTGAATAATAAGGGTGGTTGTACTCGCCCGGACTAACTGCCTTTAGCCAGTCGACAGGCCCGTCTTTCGACTCATCCCACCAACCTATTTTCTTCAGACCGGGAATGAGCATAGGGCTATACATAAAATATTCCGGGTTGTCTTTTTCCAGAAAACGGATTCTGAACTCATTGGCAGCCACAAAAAACTCCCCGTCAGGTACACGTTTGGCCACCCAAACACTGTGGTAAACCGGATCAGGCAAAGCACACATCTCCATTACCCAGGCTTCGTTTTCATCGGCGACCAAAAGCGTTTCGCCGGTTGAAAAATAGCCGTAAGTTTCGAGCAAAGCCCCCATAAAACGAACCGCTTCACGGGCATTGCTACAGTTTTCGAGGGCCATACGCGATAGCTCCTGTGTATAAAAAACCCGCAGCGGATTGTCTTTGGATTTTACGGCATTGGCCTCGGGTTCATAATTAGCTCCATTGGTACACTCCCCAATCATCAGGTTCATTTCATTCATCACACCATACGAAGCATCAAAATAAGCGAAAGAATTCTCCTGCCGACGACCCAGCAGCGACCAAATCTCCTCGTAGGGAATATGGTAAAGCACAGGGGTGATCGGGTAACCTTCCACAAAATACCATGGACCACGCTCTTTGGTATTTATGCGCGGATACCTGTAAAGCTCTGTGTAAATAGGTCGACTCCCCTCCTGAATCCGGGATGGAACACGAATAAACCGCTGATCGCCCAGTTCGTCATCATCAGAATGGGCAACCATCATCGAGCCATCGGCACTGGCTCCTTTGGTAATAATCATGGTGGTACAGGCCAACGCCGAACCAGCTGCAACAAGCAACAAAATACCCGTAACGGCTGCAGTTAAAAAGATAATTAGCTTTTTCATAATAATGATATTGATTTACAGTAACAAAAGGTGTAAATTTAATAAAAAACAGAAGTCATATGCAAGAAATAAACTAGATTTCTATAGAAACAGGCTAAATATATATCTCACCCATATGTGACATATGTCAAACAACCTATGTCTGTTTATATCTTTATATGAACCATGGTTCATTACCTTTGCAGAACATTTTCCTTCAATATCCGGGAAATGAACACATATTTAAATTCAATTTTATGGATACAGATGTTTTAATAATCGGAAGCAGCGCAGCCGGAATGGTAGCTGCCACAACTGCAAAAAGAATTTACAACAATAAAAAAGTGCTGGTCATCACCAGGAATGAGAAAACCCTTATCCCCTGCGGCATCCCTTATGTTTTTGGGTCGGTTAGCTCAACCGACAACAACATACTCCCGGCCGAGAAAGCCTTTGACAGTTCCGGGGTTGACGTAATTCACAACGATGTCGCATCTATCGACAGGCAGGCTAAAACAGTCAAGCTCATTTCAGGTGAAGTGATTTCGTACGACAAACTAATCATTGGCACGGGATCAACACCCTTGCATCCCCATTGGCTAAATGGAACCCAACTCGATCAGGTATTTTTTGTACCCAAAGACAAGGTATACCTTGACGACATGCAGCAAAAAATAAAAGACAGCAAAACTATTGCTGTGATTGGCGCAGGTTTTATTGGCGTGGAGCTCTCCGACGAGCTGCAAAAAAGTGGCAAGCAGGTCATTCTCATCGAAAAACTACCCAACATACTTGGATTGGCTTTCGATCCGGAATTTGGTTTGATAGCAGAAAAGTTGCTCACCCAGCGAGGTGTAAACGTAATGACAGACAAAGGAGTTAAAGAAATTCTAGGCAACAAAAAAGTAGAACAGGTTGTTTTCGAGGACGGAACCTCCATTGATGTAGATGCCGTAGTCATTGCCATGGGATATCAGCCCAACAGCAGGCTGGCAAAAGAATCAGGGCTGCCTGTAAGTGATAGTGGTTTTATCAAAGTTGATGAATACATGCGTACCGACGACCCGAATATATTTGCCGTTGGCGACTGCGCTGAGAAAAGAGATTTCGTCACCCGAAAGCCCAGTCCTGTTATGTTGGCGTCCACCGCTTGTGCCGAAGCACGCATAGCGGGCATGAATCTGTATAAACTCTCTGCCATAAAAACCTTTAGCGGCACCATCTCCATTTTTGCAACCGCCATCGGAAATACAGGCATTGGCGTAGCCGGACTCACTGAAACCGTTGCCAGAAAAGAAGGTTTCGACATCATCACCGGTGTTTTTGAAGGCATCGACAGACACCCAGGCAGTTTGAGCGATACCCACACCCAAAAGGTTAAACTCATTGTAGGGAAAGAATCAGGTGTAATTTTAGGGGGTGAAGTAGCCGGAGGTTTGTCGATAGGTGAATTGACCAATACCATTGGCATAATTATCCAAAACCGGATGAGCATTAACTCGATCCTCACGGCTCAAATTGGTACGCACCCGCTGCTAACAGCGTCTCCGGCAGGATACCCGCTCATAAAAGCCGCGGAAAACGCGTCGGCACAAATATTAAAATACTTCAACCAGTAACCAAATTAATCCATACCGTTGCTCCATCTCTTTGGAGCAACGGTGTTTTGGCTAATTTTGTCATCAGACAATATCGCTATGAGAACCTACCTTGATTGTATTCCTTGTTTTATGAAGCAAACGCTGGCCACCGGCAGAGTGGCTACCTCCGATGAATTACTGATAAAAAAAATGCTGGACGTCATTGGGAATAAAATTGCTTCATTTTCCGTTGAAAGCACACCGCCTGAAATGGGAAAAATCATTTACCGAACCATCCGGGAAATGACAGGAAACAACGATCCCTACAAAAATCAGAAAGCAATACATATAGCACAGGCTTTAAAGCTCTACGATAGTCTGCAGGAGCATGTAAACACTTCCGATAACAAGTTACTTACTGCCATCCGCATTGCCATTGCCGGAAACGTGATTGATCTGGGGATGTCAAAGCCTTTCGATATGGAACAAGACCTCCTGACTATTCTGGGTCAACCTTTGGCCATCTGTCACCTGGATGCGTTTAAAAGCACCTTAGCGACAGCAAAATCCATTCTCTACCTGGGCGACAATTCCGGTGAGTCGGTATTCGACAAAATACTCATCGAAGCCATGCAGAAACCTGTAACCTATGTTGTGCGTGAGCATCCGGTGATAAACGATGTTACCATGGAAGATGCGTTGGCCTCCGGAATTCAAGAAGTTGCATCCATCATTTCATCGGGTTCTGATGCCCCGGGCATCTTGCTTAACGATTGCAGCGACGAATTTAGTCATGCTTTTGAAAACGCCGATATGATTATTAGCAAAGGTCAGGGAAATTACGAAACACTTTCCGAAGCTAAACGTCCCGTATTTTTTTTGCTCAAAGCCAAATGTCATGTCATCGCACATCATCTCGGTGTTAACGAGAATGATATTGTGTTAAAAGATGCAAGAGTTTAGCCCTCATTTTACAGTTGACATGTGAAGGTAAAGCTTACCTTTGTGGTGTTTTTTCAGAAAAGATATGTCAATACCCTATTCCTTTCATTATATGGCATTAGCCTCCATGCCGTCAGAATCAGACGATTTTGAGAAAATTGGCAGGCCCTGGTTCGAGCTGCTCGATCGCATGAACGGACAAATGATCCCTGTGGCCGACTTCCCTTCCGATGAGCCCTTGTTGTTTTTGATACTCACCGGTGGAACGGAAAAGAAAGTATTAAACGCCATCCAAAATCTGAAACCAAAAAACAATCACCCGGTTCTTTTATTGGCGCATCCGGCCAACAATTCCTTACCTGCCGCCATGGAAATTATGGCCAGGCTCAGGCAAGACAGCCATCCCGGGCAAATCCTGCTGTTCTCCTCACCTGACTACGTAAAAGCATTGTCGGAACTTTCAGAGTTCATTCGTTTAAGTGTTGCTCACAAAAAAATGCATCACTCGCGCATTGGCATGGTAGGACAACCTTCTGATTGGCTTATTGCCAGTCAACCCGATTATGCCACCCTCACCCGGACTTGGGGTGCAGAAGTGTTGCCTCTGGACATGGAATTGCTGGAAACCAAGATGAGTGAAACCGATGCTTCGTCAAATTTACCGGCCATTGAACAATTCATCAGTCAAGCCCAAACAATTGATGGGCCTGACAAAACCGACTTCCGCAAGGCGACAGAGGTGTACTCCGGATTGCAGGAAATTGCCAGGCAATACAAGCTTAGCGCGCTATCTGTCAGGTGTTTTGATTTGGTTGAAAAACATCACACCACCGGATGTTTTGCTTTGGCGCAGTTAAACGACGACCACCTGGTATCGGGATGTGAAGGCGATGTTGTGAGCACACTGGGCATGCTTTGGGCAAAACACCTGCTCAACGCCCCGTCGTGGATGGCCAATCCCGCCTTCGTTGAGCCTGACACCGGACTTCTTCGTCTGGCGCACTGCACCATCGCCTTGCGCATGACCAGCTCGTTCGACATTTTAAGTCATTTTGAGACCAATATTGGCATCGGGATTCGCGGATATGTTAGTCCACAGCCCTGTACTGTTTTCCGGCTGGGCGGAAAAAACACAGATGAACTTTGGATATTGGAGGGAAAAATTACCAGCAGCGGCAATTCAGCGTTTTTATGCAGAACCCAGCTGGACATCCTCACCGATGACACCGCTTCGCTGCAACAGCTGCTCAACAATCCGTTAGGCAACCATGTGGTGTTGGTTTTTGGGCACCATAAAACGCTATTAACCAATTACCACAACCTGTTTATTGCTGACGACAAACAAAAATAAAGACAACTATCAACTATTGCTCAGGATTTAATAATTTTGACGCCTGAAAATCATTAAAAAAAAATAAAAATGGGAAGAGCATTTGAATACCGCAAAGCTGCAAAAATGAAACGATGGGGACAGATGTCGCGCATTTTCCCCAGATTGGGAAAAATTATCACGATGGCCGCCAAAGAAGGAGGCCCTGATCCCGATTCCAACGTAAAACTGCGCAACGCTATTCAAAACGCCAAAGCCCATAACATACCGAAAGACAACATTGAAGCTGCTATAAAACGGGCTGCCGGAAAAGACTCCGAAACCATTGTTGAAGTGGTTTACGAAGGAAAAGGACCACACGGCATACTGGTGGTAGTAGAATGTGCTACAGACAACACCACGCGTACCGTGGCCAACATACGCAGCTATTTCAATAAAGCAGGTGGTGCTTTTGTGCCCTCAGGCTCACTCGACTTCATGTTTACGCGCAAAGCCGTTATTGAGTTTGAAAAGAAAGCAGACATGGATCTGGATGAACTTGAACTGGAGCTCATCGACTTCGGTCTGGAAGAAATTGAAGAAGAAGAGGGGATGGTTTACGCTTATGCCGAATACAGCCAGTTTGGTGCTTTGATGAAAGGCATAGAGGATTTGGGCATAGAGATAAAAAAATCGAGCCTCCAACGCTATCCTACTACCCCGGTTGAATTTACAGAAGAACAAGTCGTTGACATCGATAAGATGTTGGATAAAATAGAAGACGACGAGGACGTTCAGGCTGTATTCACCAACATGGCCTAGCGTTTTCCACCCAGCAGCCTGTCGGCCAGATCGGGGCGTTTAAGCTGCAATAATTTATTTTTTATCGCTTGACGGAATTCAGGTTTATACCAGAAGAAAAACATGTTTTGGGCTTTCTTTTCGGCAGGAGTTTTTGCCGAGTACACTGGTTTCAGGGTATACGGATTTAGACCTGAGTAGTACATCACGGTAGCGGTGGTCATTGGTGTTGGTGTAAAATCCTGCACCTGTTCAAGTTGCAGTCCGGCTTCTTTGGTGTCCACGGCCAGTTGAGCCATATCGGCTTCGGTGCATCCCGGATGACTGGAAATAAAATAGGGTATGATTTGCTGTTTTAATCCGGCGTCGGCCGAATAATTAAGGAATTTCTTTTTAAAGTTGTGGTAGAGGGCAAAAGGAGGTTTCCGCATCATTTTCAGCACCTCGTCGGAAGTATGTTCAGGAGCAATTTTCAAACGGCCTGATACATGTTTTTCGGCTACTGTTCTGATGTATTCATCCATTTCAGCGCCCCCGCCCTTATTCCGCTCGGGCATGAGCAAATCGTAACGGATACCGCTCCCGATGGTCATCTTTTTTATCCCGGGCAGGGCACTTACTTTTTGGTACAAGGCGAGTAAAGGCCTGTGATCAGCCCCCAGATTGGCGCACACGTTGGGATAGATGCACGATGGCCGCTTACATTTTTCGCACTGTTTTAAGTCGATGCCTTTCATGCGGTACATGTTGGCCGAAGGCCCACCTAAATCGGTCAAATTGCCTTTAAAACCAGGAAGTTGTGCTACTTTCTCTACCTCATTTAAAATCGATTTCTCCGATCTGGACGAGATAAATTTGCCCTGATGGGCAGAGATGGTACAAAAACTACAGCCGCCAAAACAGCCCCGGTGCATGTTCACCGAAAATTTTATCATTTCATAAGCCGGGATGGGCTCTTTGGCCTGGTATTTATAGTGAGGTTGCCGTGTGTAAGGCAAATCAAAGGCGAAATCAATTTCATTTTCCTCCAACCATGGGATGGCCGGATTTACCACAACATATTCGTTACCTGATTGTTGAATCAACCGGCGGGCGTGAATGCGGTTAGACTCTTCCTCTATGGTTTTAAAATTGCGGGCATAGGCCATTTTATCGTTCAGGCATACCTCATGGGCACTCAGCTCAAAGGTTTCCCAGTTTTTGTTTAACGGAATTTTATCAACAGAATCTACCTTAAAAACTGTTTGCGGAACGGTATTAATTTTGTGAAACGGAACCCCTTTTTCCATCAAATCGACTACCTGGAGAATGGGTTTCTCGCCCATGCCATATACAATAAGGTCGACTTTACTCTGAACAATCATCGATGGCAGGAGTTTGTCTTTCCAGTAGTCGTAATGTGTAAGTCGGCGCAATGAGGCTTCTACCCCACCGGCCACGATGGGCACATCGGGGAAAAGTTCTTTCAGGATTTCGGAGTATACAATGGTGGGGTAATCGGGGCGGTAGCCAGCCTTGTTGCCGGGAGTATAAGCGTCATTTGACCGCAAACGCCTTCCCGCCGTATAATGATTTACCATCGAGTCCATTACTCCTGCTGATATCCCGAAAAAAAGTCTGGGTTTGCCTAACTTTTTAAAATCGCGCAGGTCGTCGCGCCAGTTTGGCTGAGGTACAATGGCCACCTTTAGTCCGGCACTTTCCAGCACACGACCTATTACCGCTGTACCAAACGAAGGGTGATCGATGTAAGCATCGCCACTGAACAATATTACATCAAGTTCATCCCATCCCCTGTCTCTCACTTCTTTGAGCGTAGTAGGCAACCAGTTATTTCTATCGTCAGCGTGCATTGCAGTTATTTTAGTGTTTGCAAAGATAACAAAGTCCGGGAAGGTTGGTTGTTGGCTNNTTGGCTGTTGGCTTGGCTAACTGCTTAATAACGTGGTTGTTTTTTTGCCAAAGGCTAAAGGCTAAAGGCTAAAAGCTAAAGGCTGCTAGCCCCAAAACAGCTTTTTGTTTACTTTTGATCAAATCAAATTTTTTACACATGAAGAAACTACCGGGAGATCTGATTACCTTCAAACTTAAGCCGAACGGCCACGGCGAGAACATTGCTACACTTTATGTCCATCCGCAGGGGGGGCAAACCCACAATGCGGTACTGTATATTCACGGGTTTAACGACTATTTTTTTCAGGAACACATGGCCGACAGGTTCTCATCTTGGGGCATTCGCTTTTTTGCTCTCGATCTAAGGCGTTACGGACGTTCGCTTCAATCGCACCAAAAGCCCAATGCTACCCACGACCTAAGTGAGTATTTTGAAGAAATAACACTGGCCTTAGACCACATAGAAAAAGCCGGATATTCAAAAATTATTCTGCTCGGTCACTCCACCGGTGGCCTCATATCGGCGGCCTATTGCACCCAATTCAGCAACCGGGTCAAATTGCAGGCCCTCATCCTGAACAGTCCATTTTTAAGCTTTAACCTGAATGCATTGTCACGACTTATGTTGCCGCTGATTGCCTGTCTGGGTCATTTTTTCCCGAACCTTCCCTCCCCTGCCGGACTAAAAAGCGGTTACGGCCAGAGCGTGCACCACCAATATTTTGGTGAATGGGATTTCGATTTGAAGATAAAACCCATTGAAGGGTACAAAGTTGATCTGGGATGGGTTTCAGCCATTTATCAAGCTCAGAGAAAAGTGCGCCATCGAAAAATACAACTGCCTGTGCTTGTGATGCATGCCGAAAAAAGCGTTACCCCGGGAGATTTTACCGAAGAAATGAAAACCGCTGACTCGGTGTTAAATGTACAAGATATAAATCGTTTAGCGATGAAACTGGGGACAGATATCACCATCCGGATCATCGCCAATGGCATGCACGATTTGGTATTGTCAAACGAAAAAGCCCGTGAAGAAACTTTCAACACGATGGAAAACTTTGTGCGCCAACGCACCCACCTGTTTACCTGACAACCACTTTGGTTACTTCAGAAAAATCAGCATTTTTGGCATGCAACAGATAAAGCCCCGAAGGCATGTCAGTTAAATCCAGTTCCGCTTTTCCGTTCAGCGTAGTGGTGGAGACAAGAAGTTTTCCGGTTGAGTTGGTCAGCGTGATTTGAGACTCACCAAGCCCGGCATCATGCACAATGTTCAGCGTTTGGTCTACAGGATTCGGGAAAACACTGACTCGTCCAACAGGCGCTTCCAGAACTTGCTCTCCCACCAAATTGCTGGTATAAGTGGCCGTCCAACCGGAAGCCGTTATGTCGAAATTGGTGCTAAACACCACGAACATGTATCCACTATAGGCTTTCAAAACCGGTGGCAATTCATCACCTGAGAACTCACCAATGACATCGTTTCCATCGTAAATGGTTACCACATCGTTCAGAGGTTCTGTGTCGAAATGCGAAAACTCCAGTTCAATCACTTCGGCATCAGGAGGTGCGATCATCCACATGCACGAGGTTACATTGTGGTAATCGCGTGGTCCGCTGCCATCGTCAAAAGTAGCGGTGGCATCGGTCAGCATCTCGTTGGCTCTGCAGTACACCGGAATTTCTGCAACAAAACTTAAAAGCCATCCGTCTGATCCAGTGTTGCCTGATGATACGAAAGCAATAAAAACTTCATCATTTTCAACGAGAAGCGGGTCGGGCAACATCTGTCCTGAAAAAGCAGCAATGAGGGGAGCCTCTGCACTATTACCATTGTAGATAAAAACCGTGTCGCCTGCCGCGAGATCAAAAGCCAGAAAATCAAGCGAAATGGACGAAACCGAATCGGAAGGAGCGATAAGCCATGAGCAAGAAACTCCGGGCTCATAGGCATACAAAGGCCCACTTCCGTCATCAATGGTTCCGTTGGTAGTCACCAGAACCGACGATCCGGCGCAACCTTGGGGATAGGTATAATTCACCGAATCAGGCACAGCGTTGATAATAAGTTCCTGAGCCAGGTTAAAATTACTTCCGCCGGGATTAAGGGCATTGGTATAAAAATAGCCATCGTTTGAGCCACCCCATCCCCAGTTGAAGTGATAAAAATGATCTTCCTGATAGCCATCGCATACAAAAGCATGGCCATTGATATTGGGCACAGACCAACCCGCATAGTAAAGCGGGATTCTTCGGTCGAGGTGGGTAATCAACAGGCTGTCCCAGTTCATGTTGGTGCTATCGCGGTATACATATTCGGTTGCCGGATCGTACTTAAAGAAAGTCCTCAGGGCATAAGCCGCCTTGTGGTTATACATCCCAGATCCGTCAGGGCCATAAACCAGATCGCACGACACGCCCAGGTGGTAAAGCAGCTCAGCCACGGCGAGGTTGGTTTGGTTGAGCGCCACAGCCATTTCATCCCATCGGTAGTAAGTATTCCCGAAATCTGCCGACAGCATCCCGTAAGTGGAGTCGTAGTAGGAGTAGGTCCCCAGACCCGATTCAGGCCAACGAAAATAATTGCAAATCTGTCCCATAGCAGTAGGCACACATCCGGCATAGCAATGCCCACCCGGACCTGAGGGATCGGCAGGACACATGTCGTTGTAATAGCGTCCCTGATTCCAGGTGGTGGTCAGAAACGGTGCAACACCTCTTGTTTTTTTCAGAAAATCCTGGTTATCGTCAGGTGTTTTTAATAGTTCGCCCCAGGCTTGTGCAATTTCCGGGGTCGCTTCCATCCGGGTTAGCGTGATTTCTTCCAGTTTTTTTTCGTACTGATTAAGCCAGGCTGCTGTGTTGACGGGCATGTTTTCCGCTTCAAACCGGCCTGTGGGCGAATAGGCCAATACCGGATAGGCCGCATCGTCAGCAGAAACGAGAATCCAGCCTTCGGGCATCATGTCGAATTGGTAATACACAACCACCTCGTTGTAGAGGTGTGTTTGTGCCGAGACAACGATGGAAGGAGTAGCAGGATTTCCGGGATTAACAGACGTAACACGCGAATTCCAGAAATTCACCGCTACCTCCTGTGCTTTCTGCAAACTTATAGTGCCGGGGTAAAGCCACAATCCCAAAAACAGGACAAACACAAGCAAAAACAACCTTTTAATCATAGCATTGCAATTTTAATGATCGTGTAAAATTAGTGTTTTTGCAACTAATGCGTGCGGATGTCTGGAATATTATTTGAGGGCTGTTGGTGGTTAGTGGGTGGTGGGTTGAAAAAATGGATATCGAATTCCAATAATTTATTCTTCACTCTTTTACGGGAGGTGTTTACTGCAAAGGCGGAGGTGTTTACACTTGTGGATGGGAGACAGACTTGGTCAGGTTTGTGTTCTTGATGGGGAATTGCTTATCCCCTACGGGGAAAGGGGATTCCGGGGATTTGTTCAACAAATGCTTAAGCCCTACGGGCTATTGTTTGGGAGGAGGCTGTTGGCATTGGCGTTGGCGTTGGC
>DJVY01000239.1 GCA_002440885.1 Bacteroidales bacterium UBA6244 | reverse complement strand
AAACTACTACCGCCGACGGCAGGCCATAGTGGAGCATCCATACGGCACTATCAAACGACAATGGGGATTTAGCTACATCATGACCAAAAAAACGATGAAGCGAGCCTCAGCAGATGTAGGGTTAATGTTTGTTGCCTACAACCTCCGCCGAATACTGAATATCATTGGTAAAGAAGCATTTATGAGTTATATTCTTGCTTTTTTTGCTGTTTTAGGGTCAGTTTGGGCCTCCATAGTGCCGTTTTGGCGAGACCTAAAAGATCTACCCCATATTCACTATCAAAAATTTGCATATCGCAGAATGGATTTAATCCCTATTTTAGCAGGGCTATTTTGCAACAGAATTGATATTAACAGAGGTTATTAGACGGACTGACGGTATCCATCCGACCAACCCATCTTGCAAGCTCAATCCTGACGCACTAGTTTTGTTTGAAAAAATTCTATGCACGATCAGGACAAAACCACCCGCATGTTTGAGCTGGTAGAACAGTGGCAGCAAAGTGGCCTTAGCCAAAAACAATTTCTTCTTGTACACGACATAAAACTTGCCACCTTTGGTTATTGGGTCAAAAAACACCGGCAGCATCAAATGGGAGAGGTTGGTTTTGCCAAGGTTGAGTTAGGCAAAGGTGTGTCGTCCACCGCCAGGATCGAGATCGAATTGGCTGATGGATTAGTGGTCAGGATATTTTAGTTGCAGGGTAGTGCTTTTTGGACTTACAGGCCAAGCCAGTTTGTTTTTGTATGCAGGGCCGGCAGATATGCGCAAAGGTTTTGACGGATTGAGCGGCCTTGTGATTAACAAGCTCAAGCAAAACCCCATGTCAGGCGACATCTTCATCTTTTTCAACCGCCCACGTACGTTGGTCAAAATATTGGTCTGGGATCAGACCGGATTTGCCATCTGGCACAAACGGTTAGAACAAGGCACCTTTGAGATGCCTACGATTGACCCATCAAGAGGTTCAGTAGAAATAAATCGTCAAAAACTCATGCTGATCCTGGAAGGAATTTCGCTTAAAAACATTCGGACTCGCAAGCGTTTTTCGAGATAAAAATAATACAAAAAAGAAGCAATTAAATCGCCTGAAAGTATTGTCAATTCAGGGGTTTTGTGTATATTTGCTTCATGCAAGAGGAAAAAGAAATCTCATCAAAAGAACTCAAGAATCAGGTTAAAATCCTTACTCAGGAGAATAAGATCTTTGAAGAAAAAATAAAATTCCTCGAGTTTCAACTGGCGCAAATGAAAAGGATGCTCTTTGGGGCAAAACGGGAACGCTTCATCTCCAACATCACCGTTGACCAGCTCACCCTTCCTTTTGAAGTAATCGAAACGATTTCTGAACAGCCTGCTAAAAAAGAGCAGGTTACCTATACCCGCGAAGGCAAAAAATCAAAACATCCCGGACGTCTGGATTTTCCTGCCCACATTCCGGTTGAAGAAATTGTTATTGAACCGGAACAAAGCACCGAAGGACTGGTTTGCATTGGACAGGAAATTACCAAAGAGTTGGATTTTATTCCGGCTAAATTATTTGCCCGTCATTTTATCCGCAACAAATATGCCCTGCCTAATGGTGAAGGCATTATCATTGGTAAGCTCCCCAGCCGTCCAATCGAAAAAGGTATTGCCGGAGCGGGTCTGTTGTCAAACATCCTGGTAGAGAAGTTTGTTGACCATTTGCCTATCTATCGTCAGATTGAACGCTTCAAAAGGGAAGACGTTAAACTGCCCGCCTCAACCATTGACAGCTGGATAACACAGACGGCAGATCTTATAACACCTCTTTACGACCAGTTAAAAAAACTGGTGCTTGGCCAGGGCTACCTTCAGGTGGATGAAACACCCATCAAAGTGCTGGACAAAGACAAAAAAGGTAAAACACATCAGGGTTACTACTGGGTTTACAATGCACCTTTACAAAATGCCGTTTTTTACGATTACCGTCAGGGCCGGGGTCGTGAAGGACCGGCTAAACTGCTGGAAAACTTCAAAGGATATCTTCAAACAGATGGTTATAGTGTATATGATTGGTTTACCAAACAGTCCGGTATTACGCATGTGGGGTGTATGGCTCACGCCCGGAGGTATTTTGAAAAGGCACTGGACTATGATGCAGAAAAAGCCGGACAAGTATTGAGTAAAATACAAGAGGTGTATGCTGTAGAGCGGAAAGCCCGTGATGAAAATATGACTGCTGCCCAACGTAAAGAACTGCGCTTGGATCAGGGGTTGCCACTGATCAACGAGCTGGGAAAATTAATTGCGCTGTTCCAGAAGACTGCCATTCCCAAGAGTCCGATGGGGATAGCTTTGGAATATACCTCAAAGCGTTGGGATATCCTGTCCAACTTTATGTACGATGGTTCGCTGGAGATAGATAACAACTGGGTGGAAAATGCCATCAGGCCAAATGCCCTGGGGCGAAAAAACTATCTGTTCGCAGGATCACATGAAGGAGCTAAACGAGCTGCCATGTTCTATTCATTCTTTGGCACATGCAAAAAGAACAATGTAAACCCTTACGAGTGGCTCAAAAAAGTACTTCAGGTGATCCCCGATTATCCCGCCAACAAACTCACAGACCTGCTACCGCAAAATTTACAGCTCAAACAAGAATAACGGGGGGTGTAGTTGGTCGGACGGATACTTTATTCCTGTCATTGTCCGGTTTGATA
>DJVY01000100.1 GCA_002440885.1 Bacteroidales bacterium UBA6244 | reverse complement strand
GAGAAAAAAAAGAGGCTGACATAAAGCAGCCCCTCTCAATTTTTAGTAAATAAGCCTATTGTTTAATAAACTTAGAGCTTTGCACACCGTTTTCGTTCATAACGTTTATAAAGTAAACACCAGCTTCAAGTTCAGATACGTCAACACTAATTTTATCAGTATTGCTTAGTGCTATTGTTTTAACCAATTGACCTGTCAGGTTGAATATTTCAACTTTTTCTGCTTTGCCCAAGTTATCCAGAGTAATATTGGCATGAACAGGATTAGGATAAATCACGAAGTGTTCTTCAATACCTTCTTCAATACCAACACCATTTAGCAGCATTGCGAAATCAGTACATGAACCATCTTCATTAAAAGCTTTGGCTTCACCTTTATCCCAGGCACCGCCGTTAAACACAAAGTTCAAAGCACTCACATCAGCGCCAGCTTCAATTCCATAGAATTCAGATGGAATGAATGTCCATGCCCAAAGATAAATATCCTCATAACCGAAAGGAACAGCGAAATCGGTACAAGACTCGTCAGCATTAAAATCTTTTCCTTCGGCATCCCAAGTACCATTGTTAAATACACAGTTGATCTGGGTTACAACTGCACCCTCAGCCAAACCATAAAAAGAGGCAGGAACAAAGGTAATCGACCAGGTACTGTCACCATTGTGGATAAGCTTAGGGGCCTGGCCATTCGCACCAACACCATCAAAATCAACAACGTTTGACCATGCAGCACCATCAAGATTAACCCCTGAATGCATCATCACTGAATCAGCACCATACAAAGCATCTGCCGGACAGCTCAATCTTGTATCAAGAGTTAAGGTAATGGTGTCATAAATAGTGGCATCGCCAGGGGTAATGGTAATTGCGGCAGGAACATAAGGGCCAATGTACGCAAATTTTGGTCTTTCGCCATTTGCACCCACACCATCAAAGTCAACAACATTCGACCATGCAGCACCGTCAAGGGTAATGCCGGAGTGCATCATCACTGAATCAGCTTTTAAAAGTGCATCGGCAGGACATGATTTGCCAACATTCAGAGTCAGGGTAATTTCCTCGAATGCACCGGCATTCCATGGAGTCATAGTAACCTGAGCCATGGCATAGGCGCTCATCGTTACAAAAACGACAAGCAACAAAAATTTTTGAGTAAATTTTTTCATCATACAAATTTTTTTAGTTAAACAATACTGTGTTTTTAATTAAAGTGTAAAGTTAGATAAAAACAGATTAACTGCGGAATAAAAAAGGTTAAAAATTTTTAATTACTCCTCAAATCTTCCATTTTATCGGAATTTTCAGTATTAAATCGTTTGCAAAAGGGATACCATCCGGTAGAATGGTAAGAGAAAGGACATCAGAAATAGCCTCTTTAGCTGGATTCGCGGATAATAAGCTTCGTTTTTAGCACGTGTTTCCTGGGTTCATAGTCAAACACATTGCTTTTTATCCTTTCAAGCAGTATACTTGCGGCCTTTTTCCCGAGCTCGTAGCCAAACTGATCAACCGACGACAGCTCTGGTTCGCATATCTCGGCGCTTTTGCTATTCTCGAATCCAATAACCTTCAAATCATCGGGAATATGCAACCCCAACTTGCGGGCTACCTTTATCACACCAACAGCCGTAAGGTCGTTTACAGCAAAAATACCGTCCGGACGATCGACTTTTTTGAGAATACTGGTCGAGATTTTCATGGCTGACTCCAACGTGTCGCAAGCATAAAGCAAATTGCTGTCGAACACCATGTTGTGGTGTAGTAGCGCATTTTTATACCCTTCAATTCGTTTTTGGCTTAAAATCAGGTTTTGCGGCGAGGTGTAGCAGGCAATGCGTTTACATCCCCTGTTAATTAAATGGTTTACAGCATTATAAGCCCCTGAATAATCATCGACCATGACTGAGTCGGCGTGAAAATTATCCAGTACCCGGTCGAAGAAAACCATCGGAATTTCGTTATCAATAACTTGTTGAAAATGGGAAAAGTCTTTTGTTTCCTTGGCAAAGGAAACCAACATACCATCCACCCGGTTGGCCAAAAGTGTTTGAGTATTCAACACCTCACGCAGATACGACTCATTCGACTGTACCACCAATACATTGTAATTATTTTGGTAAGCCACCTCTTCAATTCCATTTATGATGGTTGAGAAAAAGAAATGCTGAATTTCAGGAACAATCAAACCAATGGTATTGGTCCGGCTATTTTTCAGGTTCAGGGCGATCAGGTTAGGTTTATAACCCAACAGTTTCGACAGCTCCTGCACTGCCTGCCGCGTTTTTTTGCTGATATCCGGATGGTCTTTCAGGGCTCTGGAGACAGTAGATGTTGATACTCCGAGCTTCTCGGCGATGTCCTTAATAGTAACTTGTCGTTTCATAGCACACTAAAATTGTAAAGTCGCAATAACGTTTTCACCAAAACATACAATTTCAGGACAAATAGAATTTCAAAAACAAAATCTAAGTCACCATTAAAACTACTGTGTTTCTCCGGCAACTTTTACGCACGTAAAAAAAACCTTTAAAACTTGCTGAAATTGTACTTTTTACTTGGCGTACAAATATAACAATTTCGTGGCAAGTGCTGCCAAACCGAATAAAAAAGTTATTGTGACCCTTAATCGTCCGTTTTTGCTTATTACCGAAACTCAAAGCCGGCACATTAGTCAGGGTCAGGGAGGCGAAACCAAAACGCCTTTTCCCCTATTTCAGAAACCTTACAACCATGGGCTCTCCATCCCATTTCACTTTTACGGAAGTTATTTCCTTTTGATTACCGACTTTAACAGCCTTTGCTTTTCGGATATCTTTACCTCCGTTTCCAGCTTCTTCTTGAATAAATACCTCGCGAAAGTCTCTTACCGCCCCTACTATCTGAAAATTAAGATCATAGGCCTTAGGTTCATTGGTAAAGCCCTGTCCCTCACTGTCTACATGTATCTCTAAAGCAGCTCCGGTCTTGTCGTGAACAGCCTTCAATTTTATTAGTTTAAAGGCTCTTTTTGAGACTGATCCAAACAAACGACCATCATCAATAAAAACGCTACCTGAATCATCCACCTGGTGGTTACTCATATAATAGGTTATTGACATCTGACCCGGGTTATAATCGTCAGTTGAATTTACCGGCTTTGCTTGCGCAATAAACGCTCCCGAGCGAACGAAAACCGGCATATCAGCCAGTTTTACCGGAAGTGCCAGAGTTTGCCCTCCTTCACTTTTCTTGTTGTTCCAGAAATCATACCAATCAGACCCTGACGGCAAATATACTTTGCGCATTTCCTGAGCGGCCGTTAGTATAGGGGCAACGAGCAAATCTGGACCAAACATATATTCATCCTCGATATTATATGATAGAGAATCGTTAGGAAACTCATAAAAAAGAGGTCTTACTATGGGCTCGCCTTTGGTGTGGCTGCGATATGTTAACGTATAAATATAAGGTAATAAACTATATCTGATGTTCATAAAATTCCGAACAACCTCACGCGTTGACTCATTAAAATATACAGGTTCGGAGGGAATACCGGAACCATGCGGGCGCAGGATAGGCGAAAAACATGCCATTTGCAGCCAACGGGTGTAGAGTATTTCATCGTGCGTTCCCTGAGCGAACCCTCCTGCATCGGCATGAATAAAAGGTAAACCACTCATTCCCATATGAATCATTAAAGGAATCTGAGCTTGTAAGCCGCCCCAGCTTCGTGAGACATCACCCGTCCAGGGGTATATACTATAGCGCTGAGAACCGGCAAACCCAGCCCTGTTTAGGTTAAACAACCGTGTTTCCGGGTAGTTCTGCCGGTACTTTTCGTAAAGCATTTTGTGCCAGTAATGGGCATATATATTATGCACCGCATCAGCGCTGCCCAGCACATGAAACTGGTCGGATGGATGGTTCTCAGGCTCACCCAGATCGCCCCACCAGCCGGCTACACCTTTATCTATCTGCGGCTTATACTGCTCCCAAAACCACTCTCCGGCCTTTTTATTAAAAATATCAATCAGTCCGGCCGGACCAAAATAGAACTGCTCATTAACATAGGGTTGTCCTTCTGAGTCGGTGGCCAATATCCCTAAATCACTTGCTATTTTAAAATTTTTGAGTGAATCAATGATGTATGGCTCGGTGATTAGAATTGTTTTCACCCCTTTCTGTCTGAAATCAGCAATCATTTTTTCAGGGTCAGGCCAATTGGGTGTATACCAGTTCAGTCGCCCCATGGTACCAAGAATGCTATCGCCAAACCAATAAAAATCGAGTATGATGGCATCAATCGGGAAATTTTCCTGCTGCATCAATGTCACGATAGAATCTGTTTCCTTTTGGGTTCGGTAAGCCATTCTCGATTGCAAATTTCCCAATGCCCAAATGGGCGGTAAGGGTTGAAATCCGGTTAGCATACTATAATAATAGGAGATCGCTTTATAATCGCTTCCAACTATGAAGAAGTATTTCATTGGTCCGCCTACAGCACCCCATTCCATTATTCCCGGTTCAGTTTCCCCTAAATCGGCATACCCTTTTTGTGGGTTATCAAACAAAAGCAGGTAGCGGTTATTCGACACAACCAAAGGAATTGAATAATTCAAGTCGCGCGCACCTATCTCGTAACCATACTTTGGTCTGTTATATAAGTTATAGCGTCCGTTAGTCAAATTTATGGCATTGGCTCGTTCGCCCAAACCGAAAAAGCGCTCGTTTGGTTGCATTTCAAAGCGAAGTCCCTGCTTTCCATTTCGGTCGAAAAAACCACGTTCTTCTTGCAAAACTGTGTCTGATTGATAAACAAAAGCCACGAATACAGGACTTTTATGAATTAAAACCTGCAACGAGTCGGTGGACAGTCGCACCCAATTATCATCATCAGTAACCGTAACCTCAATCAATTCAGGATCAGCATTCACCGCATGACTGGGAATAAATTTTCCAACACTTTTTGGATAATGATACACTTCAACAGCATTGGTTTGGTAAGGCAAAACAGTAATCAACCCATGATCGGTTAAAACTTTCAACTCATTCCCGAATAACGTATGTGAAAGGTACGACCTGTTTTCAAAAAGGTAAGTATCCGGCAACGCCACCGGAGGGGTGTATCCGTTAACCGGAAGGAGAATATCTTCGTTAAGTTTGCTTTTTCCAACTAGGGAGCCATTTTCATTACGAAACACCAGAGCCAGTTGTTGTGCAGTTTCGTCAGATTTCAAGGCGTAAAAATCCCTGATAACAAAGGTGAAACTGTACAATCCATCCTCTGTTTTCTTCATTTTTACACGATCATCAGCCTGTCCCCAATCACCAACCACATGCTTCCAATCGCCTCCATCAATGCTTTTTGAAGTGATTATTCCGGTATGAAAGTAGACATCACCAGAAAAACCGGCCAAACCAGCATTACCTTCATTTGGATTAAAAGTCAGAGTAACCGGTTCATCTACAGATGGATTTTCAGGCGTAAGCCAGGCCACTTGAGCAACAGCCGAAAGGGAAAGAAACAACAATCCGAAAAGACTAAACATCAAGGTTTTCTTATACATAATCAACAGGCATTAACATTAACTTACACAAATTTAACAACTCAGATCAAGCTAGAGTTGCTTTCAAAAATAAGGGAAAAAGTATCACATCCACAGACTGATCGGCGAACATCATAAAAATGTCATGATTATTCGACAAAATCTTCCAACTAAAAAGCACGGCAAAAATCCGCTGCAAACGATTGATTTAATTGTAAAACAGTCAATGATCCCGCGACAGTAACAAAAGCTTTTGATCACCTTTGTAACATGCATTTTTTTACATTCAAAGCCATTATCTTTGCAAAAAACATATTTATGTCAGATGTAAACACCATTAAGGGCTTATGGAAAACCCTGTATCCTGATCATTCGGTTGAATTGCTGGAAAAATTCTTTGAACAACACACCCCACTTTCTGGTGTAAGCGATGCAAACGACTGGTACAAAGAGGCGACGGTATATGCCCTGTATGTTGATCTGTTTAACACCGACTTTCAGGGATTGATACAAAAGTTAGACTATCTGCATGATTTAGGCATCTCATGTTTATGGTTATTACCCATTTTGGACTCCCCCATGCGGGATGCCGGCTTTGACATCAGAAACTATGACATGATCAGACACGATTTGCTGGGTTTACCAACCACGGCTACGAAGGAAGATCAGGCCATTGTTTTTAAGCATTTTCTGGAAGAAGCCCACCATCGCGACATAAAAGTTATTTTTGATGTAGCCATTAACCACACTTCTGACGAAAACCCATGGTTTCTGGAATCGAAAAAGACAACACCGAACAAATACAGTGACTTTTACATTTGGAGAGATGAACCCAACGAATACCTGGATGCCCGACTACTATTTAAAGGTATCGAGGACTCGAATTGGGAAAAGCTGGGCGAACGCTACTATTTCCACCGCTTTTTCAGCTTTCAACCCGACTTAAACTACCGAAACCCTGAGGTACTGCTGTCGATGACAAAAAACCTGCTCTACTGGCAACAGATGGGAGCTGACGGATTTAGAGCTGATGCTATCCCATATCTATGGAAAGAAAACCATACGAGCTGCGAAAATCTGGATAAAACTCACGTCATTGTTAAGTTTTTCAGGGCTGTACTCGACTACATAAAACCCGGCACATTGCTGCTCGCCGAAGCCTGCCAGAAACCAACTGAAGTGGTTAAATATCTGGGTGATGGTGATGAGTGCCACGCCGCCTATCATTTTCCGCTTATGCCCATGATGTTTAAAGCCATCGCACAACAAAACGCTACACCCATCAGACATACCCTTAGCAGCGAGGTAACACCCGAAATACGTGAAAGCAATCAATGGATGACTTTTTTACGTGTTCATGATGAGTTAAGTCTGGAGCTGGTCTATGTTTCAGAAGAAGACCGGCACTATATTCATTCAAACTACTGCCACGACCCAAAATGGGATTTCCGAGTCGGGGAAGGTATTTCGGCAAGGTTGTCGGAGCTTATGAAACGGAATCCTGACAAAATAGCGCTTAGTTATTCGCTCATGCTTACCATAACCGGCACGCCGGTAGTTTATTATGGAGATGAGTTCGGTAAACTTAACGATGAGAATTATTACCAGGAACAGATACAATTTACAGGCAAAGACGACACCCGTTTTCTGGTACGGGGACGAATTGATTGGCAACAAGTTGAAAAAGATCTCAGTCAGTCGGAGAATTTTCATGCGGTCGTTTTCAATTTCATTCATGGCATGTTAAATGCTCGCAAAAACCACCCGGCTTTTGGGCGCGGAAAAACAACCTTTCTGGATGTTTGCGATGCCAACGGTATCCTTTCTGAACACATTCTGGCCTATTATCGCACAACAGTTGATGAGCGTTTACTGATAATCAACAACCTATCGGACAGGGAGATAAAAATTAAAAACCCCGTTGCTGATGAGGATTTGGCGATAATATTCCCAAAAGGCATGCGTGTAGAAGACCCCGACAACACCATAGTGCTTGAACCTTTTGGCTTCGTCTGGCTTTTATTGCTTGACTAATATCAGTTGAGGATTTTATAAACAAGTACTTTCAGGTCATCGTAACCTGTAGAGTCTGTACTGTCGACGCCCTTACTTTTTAAGTCCAGCTTACGCAAATCCGAGATAACACCTTTCACCTTTAGGGGTGAAAACGACTTGGCTGCCAAAGCGTATTCCGATAAAAAATAGGGTGAAACTCCAATTTCAGAGGCTATAATGTTGGGCGGGTTTCCGGCAAGGTTACTATACAAAAAAACCTTCATAAAGAAATTGTGCAACATCGGCGTAAGCATCTGAATAGGGTTATCCTTCGGGTTGGCCTCAAAATAGTTTACGATGCGTTGGGCCTTTAAAATATTGCGCTGTACCAGCGCATTTTGCAGTTCAAAAACATTGAAATCTTTACTGATTCCAATGTTTTGCTCAATGTGGCCCTCATTAATCCGGGTGTTCGGTGGCAAATTAATAAGCAGTTTTTGAAGCTCATTGTTTATCTTCCCTAAATCGTTGCCCAGGTATTCGGCCATAAGCTGAAGTGCCCGACTTTCGATATTAAATCCCTTTTTAGCCAGTTCTTCTTTTATAAAGTCTGGAATTTTATTGTCTCGAATTTTCACCGACTCAAAAACAACCACATTTTTCGATCCGGTAATCGTTTTATAGAAAGCTTTTCTTTTGTCAACTTTTTTATGCTTGTGGGCTAAAACAAGTATGGTGGTAGACAACGGCTGAGCAATATATTTTTCAATTTCATCCCACGACTTAAGCTCCTGGGCTTCTTTCACAATCACAACCTGATAGTTCCCCATCATGGGAAACTGCCGGGCCAAATCAACGACTTCCCTTGGGGTAACATCGTAACCATAAATAACCGACTGATTAAAATCGCGCGTGGCAGCATCCAATATGGAGTCCTCTATTAAGTCGGTGAGTTGGTCAATATACCAAGGCTCTTCTCCGTGGAAGAAGTAAACAGGAGCAAATATTTTGTTCCCCAGGTTTCGAACAATTTCAGCGAAAGTCAAAACTAAAATCTCAGGTGTTTAACAGTTAACCCATTATTTATGAGCTGTTTCAGGGATTCTACTCCGATTTTGATGTGATCGCCAACGAAATCCTTATTCACTTTTTTATCACTTTCAATTGTTTTCACCCCTTCGGGGATCATGGGTTGATCGGTAACCAGAAGCAAAGCTCCGGTTGGAATTTCGTTTACGAATCCGACAGTAAAAATGGTAGCTGTCTCCATATCTACAGCCATTGAGCGTGTTTTGCGCAGCAATTTCTTAAATTTCTCGTCGTGTTCCCAAACCCTTCGGTTGGTAGTGTATACCGTGCCGGTCCAATAATCGCGGTTAAAATCTCTGATTGTAGTAGAGATGGCCTTTTGCATGCTAAAAGCGGGAAGTGCAGGAACAATTGAGGGCAGATAATCATCTGAGGTTCCATCGCCGCGAATAGCTGCAATGGGCAAAATCAGGTCGCCGACTTCATTTTTCCTTTTGATACCACCACATTTCCCCAGGAACAAGACCGCATTTGGCTGAATTCCACTGAGTAAATCCATTACAGTGGCCGCGTTGGCACTTCCAAAACCAAAATTAATCATGGTAATATCGCCGGCAGTAGCACAAGGCATGTTGGCATTTTTATCCACGATTTCTACGTTATTCCATTGAGCAAAAAGCTCAAGGTACTGCTTAAAATTAGTCAGAAGAATAAATTTCCCAAAACCCTCGAGCGCTAAGCCTGTATATCTGGGCAACCAGTTTTCAACAATTTCCTGCTTTTCGATCATATGAATAGTTTTGGCAAATTTACAATTTTTAAAGTAGTTTTACACCCAAAATACGGACGAAAAGATAAACATGTCGAACACCGAAAACAAATTTCAGATCAGGATAAACGACGAAGGCAAAGAGGAAATATTTGACTACTGGCGTAAAAAGTATGTGGCACTTACACCCGAAGAGTGGGTTCGCCAGCATTTTCTAGCTTACCTGACCTCAGACCTGAATTATCCGCGATCGCTGATATCAGTAGAAAAAACAATTCAGGTAAACCACATGCCAAGGCGATTTGATGCTGTGGTTTACAATCGAAAAGGCAAACCGGCTATGCTTATCGAATTCAAATCGCCAAAAATTAAGTTAACTCAAAAAACCATGGAGCAGGCAGCTAACTACAACCTGAAACTAAAAGTTGATTATATGGTTATCAGCAATGGGAGCGCTTTCTATTGTTGTCGTCTGAATCATGAAACACAAACATTTTCTTTCCTCAATGGATTACCTGACTTCGAAGCCTTGTAAAACCTCATTACAACGGTGGGATTTTTATTAAAACCCGATAAAAGTTAAAAAATTATTCATACGAAATATCAGCCTATTCCGTTTATTATTCTAATTTTGCTATCAAATTATTTTACACATGAAAAAGATCGTTCAAATCGTTTTAGCATTGGTCATTATCGGACTGGCCTATCTTGTTTTTGAAAGCATAATGGAACCTGTTAGATTTAATCAGGAAAAAGCAAACCGCGAAAAGGTTGTTATTCAAAGGTTAAAAGACATCAGGAGTTCACAGCTTATTTACAAACAACTTAAAGGAAGTTATGCCGCTGATTTTGACACGCTCATCACCTTTCTGAAAATTGCCGAAATACCTGTGGTAAAAATTATTCCGGATCCTACCGATACCACCTACACAAGAACCATTAATGACACCGTAGGTTTTATCAATGTAGCAGATTCTTTGTTTGGGAAAAAGACTGGTTTTACTTTCACCAACTTTAAAACCATACCTTTTTCTGGTGGAATCGTATTTGAAATGCAGGCCGACACGATCGATCGTGGTGGTGTTGACGTAAACGTATTTGAGGCCAAAGCACCTTTTAAATCTTTCCTCAAAGGGATGGACGAGCAATCCATCGCCAACCTGATTTCAAAATTTGAAGATATTGAAAAATATCCCGGGTTAAAAGTTGGTTCAATGGTCGAGCCCTCTACAGATGGTAACTGGGAATAACGGCTTTTTAGGATGTCCCTAAAGCTGTCACCATATATCAATATCCTCGATAAATCATTTAAAGAGGCCAATACCAGGAATTATATCTTGTCCATGCAAATTAGTTTGCATGGACTTGTTTTTTGCGTTCTGAACCCCGAGAAAAATAAATTTATCGGTTTGCAGGCTTTTCACTTCCCCAATGTAAAAGAGGAAAGTCAGTTACCTTCTTTGTTCGGGCAAATTTTAAACGAACAGCCCTGGTTTGCTTTCCCTTACAAGGAAGTAACCGTGATGCTGGTTAATCGGTTTTCGACCCCTATTCCGCAAGCACTTTTTGACCCACAACAGAAACACTTGTTCTTAGGATTTAACCATCCTTTTCAGGAAAACTCACGAATTCTGTACGACCAGTTAAAAAATATCGGGGCTTACATGGTATATTATGCCTCGAATCCTGTTGTGGAAAAGATAAAAGATTTTTGGGCCAACGCTAAAATAATGCACTTTTCCTCAGCCCTTACAGAAAGTCTGGCCATCATCAACAAAAACAAATACGATCGCAACACACTCTTTCTACAGGTACACGATAACTGTTTCGATTTGGTTCATTTCAATGAAAAGAACCTGAACTTCTATAATCAGTTTCCATTCAACACAAAGGAAGATTTTATATACTTCCTGCTGCTAAGCATCGAACAACTTACCCTTAACCCGGAAAAAGTAAACCTCGTTATGCTGGGAAAAGTAGATAAGGTAAGTCCCTATTACGAGATGATTTACAGATACATTAAGCATTTTAAGATGATTGAAAAAAACACCAGCTTTGAGTATTCGTACCTCTTCGATCAAATTAATCTTCACCACCATTACATTCTCTTCAACAGCCTGTTATGCGAATAGTAGGAGGTAAATACAAACGCCGGATTATCTCACCTCCGAAGAATTTACCTGTTCGCCCTACCACCGACCTCGCCAAAGAAAGTTTATTTAATATACTGGGCAACATCATTGATTTAGACGAGAAAAGCGCCCTTGACTTATTCAGTGGCACTGGAAACATTTCCTATGAATTGGTGTCGAGGGGTGTGACTAGCGTTACCGCAATAGAAACAAATTACAGCTGTGTAAAGTTTATCAGGCAAACGGCAACCCATTTCGAGATGGACGAACTAAATGTCATCCAATCAGACGTTTTCAGGTTTTTAAAAACCTCAGGACAAACCTTCGACGTAATTTTCGCAGACCCGCCCTATGCTATGGAAAATATCCCGGAAATAGCCGAACTGGTGTTTAAAACAAACAAACTCAACAAAGGAGGCTGGTTGATAGTTGAACATCCAAAATCAATTGATTTTAACAGTTTTGAGTTTTTTCACTCACGTCGCAACTACGGAAAAGTCAACTTCAGCTTCTTCCATTATCCGGAAGAATAGAAAAGCTGCGGATTTTTACGTCCGCAGCTAATGAAACACATAATCCCGACTACTTCTTTTTCTCCATCAAGAGAATCTCCGAAACCACTACCTCAGTCATATAATGTTTCTGGTTGTCCTTGTCAACCCAATCAGAATAGGTTAGCTTACCGCGCACGGCCACCTCATGTCCCTTTTTCAGGTATTTCTCAGCAATGGTGGCCACGTTGCCCCAGCCGATGATGTTGTGCCATTGCGTATCCTCTACACGCTCACCGTTTTTATCTACGTGATAATCACTCGTAGCCAGCGAAAAACGAACCTTGGTTTTGTTCTCGCCAAAAGTTTTAACTTCAGGATCATTGCCTAAACGGCCAATTAACTGTACGGAATTTCTTAAAGTGCTCATTGAAATAAGTATTAAATGAATATGAATTAAAGAACTTTGAAGTCGCAAAACTACTGTTGGCTTTTCAGTATACTCGGTTAATAACCATTTACTTACGTCTTTAAGTGATTATAACCGTTTAAAAACTTTTAACAAACTCTAAAACAACTCATTAAATTTTCTAATAAAATGTACATCAGACAAGCATTATACGATAAGAGGAATCCGGGGCATAAAACCAGCGCCACTTTCTAAGCCAGGATAATTTAACTAAAGTTAAGATGAAGGTCATTTGCCGTTTCAATTCTTTGACTACTTTTACATTTTATCTCTTTTATAATTGTATGGAGGCTAAAAAGCAAAGCAAAAAACTTTTCCTGATCAGGCATGGTAAGGCGAATGAATTTTCGCCAAACCAAACCGATAGGGAACGTCCATTGGAGAGAGCCGGCGTTATTGAAACCAAAAACACACTGCAACGATGCACGGAACTTAATGAGGTGGATTTGATATTATCCAGCGATGCCAGCCGGGCATTTGAAACTGCAATAATTGCAGCTCAGTCAGTTAACTATCCCGAGATAGAGATTCTGGTGAAATCGAAGCTTTACCTTGCAGACGAATACATGCTACTGGACGAAATTGCCTCACTTTCAGATGAATACCATACGGTAGTGTTGGTAGGACACAATCCCGGGTTAACAGATTTGGCCAACCGCTTTATGTTGAGGCCTGTGAGCGGAATGCCTACTTCAAGTATTTTCGGATTCAGTTTGAATATAAACACCTGGACAAATATTTACGATGCAGCCTGCGCAAAGCCTACTTTTGTCGTGTCCTCCACCGATAAAAATCAATCCTTTTTTTAACACACACTTTTTAACTCACACAGCCAAAATTACTACATAATGAACCACCCTAAGTACCTCATAAACCGGGAAGTTTCCTGGCTTGAATTTAACGGACGAGTTTTACAGGAGGCCATGGATCCAGGCAACCCAATTATCGAAAGGCTTAAGTTTCTTGGTATTTTTTCGAGCAACCGGGACGAGTTTTTCAGGGTGCGGGTAGCTACTCTAAAGCGCATGGCCCAGATTGAGAAAATGGGTGAAGAGTATACTGAGTCACCAAGAAAAGTACTCGAACAGATTCAGAAAATTGTCTCAGATCAGGAAAAAATCTACACAGAAACCTATCAGGCGATAAAAGAGGAGTTGAGAAAGAAGCATATCATTTTTCTCGATGACAAACACCTCGACGAAAGTCAGGGAAAATTTGTCCACCAGTATTTCCAGAATAGTGTACGTCCTATTCTTTTTCCAATCATGGTTAAAAGCCTTCACAACCCTGACACATTGGAAGATAACGACATTTTTCTGGCCATTATCCTTCGCAACTCAGCACACCCTACAAAAGAGGACTTTGCCTTGATTCGAGTTCCCACCGATATCATTCCCCGCTTTTTAATCCTGCCTTCCAAAGATGACAATAAATTTGTCATGTTCCTTGATGATGTTATCAGGTATAACCTGAGCGAGATTTTTAGTCCTTTCGGGTTTGATGAGTTTGAGTCGTTTACCATTAAATTCACACGTGATGCTGAGTTGGATATCGATAATGATATCTCAAAAAGTTTCATGGAACAGCTCAGCGACAGCATAAAAAAAAGAAAAAAAGGAGCACCGGTACGGTTTGTATACGACAAAAATATCCCCCAACATTTACTCGATTTGTTGCTCTCAGTATTGAATATTACCATGGAAGACCATATCCGGGGTGGTGGACGGTATCACAACCTGAAAGATTTTATGTCGTTCCCGAAAATGGGGATGAAAGCCCTGGTTTACGAAAAAATGAAGCCACTTACTCATCCCCGTCTCATTGAACGAAAAAGCATCCTCAACCAAATAAAGGAGGGTGACATCATGCTCCATTACCCTTATCAATCGTTTCAGTACATTGTCGATTTGCTTCGCGAAGCCTCTATTGATCCGAAAGTTAGAGCAATAAAAATGACTTTTTACAGGGCAGCCCGCGACTCCAATGTTATAAATGCTTTGATAAATGCTGCCCGAAACGGTAAAGATGTCACAGTTTTTCTGGAAATACAGGCGCGCTTCGATGAAAAAGCCAACATTTACTGGACCAGAAAACTTCGTGAAGAAGGTGTTAACATCATCAAAACACTGCCTGGCTATAAGGTTCATGCCAAACTGCTGCTGATCAGAAGAAAAGAAGACGGCCGGAACATATATTACACCAATATCAGCACGGGGAACTTCAACGAATCGACAGCTAAAGTGTACTCCGATGACAGCTTGCTAACTGCAAACCAGAGTATTACCAACGAGGTAAATATGCTCTTTCATCTGTTCGAATCACCCTACACGCCACCACGTTTTGAACATTTGATGGTCGCCCCTTATCAGATGCGCAAACAGCTGATCAGGTTACTTAACCAGGAAATAAAAAATGCTAAAAGCGGTAAAGAAGCCTGGGTTATTATCAAGCTCAACAATTTAGTCGATAATAAAATTACCCAAAAGCTCTATAAGGCCTCACAGGCAGGTGTAAAAATACAGCTCATCTGCAGAGGCATTTGCATTCTCGTACCGGGAATTCCAGGGTTAAGCGAAAACATCACGGCCATAGGTATTGTAGATAAATTTCTGGAGCATTCACGGGTTCTGGTGTTTGCCAATGGCGGTTCACCTAAATATTTTATCGCCTCCGCCGACTGGATGATCCGCAATTTCGATCATCGGTTTGAAGTGATATGCCCCATTTATGATCCTGCCTTGCAGAAAGAATTATGGGACATACTGCAAATTCAGCTTGCTGACAACAAGAAAGCACGACTTATAAGTCAGACACCAGAAAATCAATACAAAAAAGACGATGGAAAGAAAAAGGTCAGGTCGCAGGTTGAGATATATAATTATCTGAAAAACATTAAATAACAATGACTAACTTCATTGCTTTAGCTATGAATAAAAAGCATGCCCGTTTCCTAATCTTTTTCTTGGCAATATTTTTTTGCGCCCAGGTGCTTCCAGGCCAAATCAATTACGACTATTTTATTCGCAGCGGACAAAGGGAACTACAACAAGAAAACTATCTTGGCGCAATCAATAACTTCAACACCGCCATTGCATCAAAAAACAATGGCTTCGAGGCATATTTTCTCAGGGGTATTGCCAAATTTTCGTTGGGCGACTACAGTGGTGCTTCATTCGATTTCAGCCAGGCCGTGCGTATTCACCCACTTTATGCCAGAGCTTATCTTTACCGTGGAATATCGTACGATCAGCTGGCCGATTACCCCAAGGCCTTAAACGATTTTAACAAAGCGCTAAAAATCGACCCTTTCAATGCCGATTTCTTCCTCGCAAGAGGAGACACACGCATGCACTTACTTCATTACAAAGAGGCTGTTAACGATTATACATCGGCCATACAGCTTGATAAAAAAGTAGCCTCTGCTTACCTTAACAGAGGTATTGCCTATCACTTTCTTGAGCAAAACGATCTGGCCATAAAAGATGTGGACAAAGCGATCAGGCTTGATTACTTCAACAGTGAGGGCTGGCTGAAAAGGGGCATGATTTATGCCGACATGGACAGCCTGGGTAAGGCCTTAAGTGACATCGACCATTCTCTTTCACTCAGCGAAGACAATGCTCTTGCCTATTTTCAGCGTGCGCTGATAAACCTGAAATCAAACGATACGCTGGCTGCCCTCAACGATTACAACAATGTGCTCCGAATTGACAAAAACAATGCCCTCACCTATTATAATAGAGCAATCCTGTTTTCCGTACAAAACAACTACGAAGCGGCCATCGCTGACTATAATGAAGTGATTAAACTGAACCCCTTCAATGTGTATACCTGGTATAATCTTGGTAATCTGCATTTTGAGATGGAATCATTCGACGAGGCCGTGTCAGATTATTCAAAAGCCATCGAGATTTTCCCGGACTTCGCCGGAGCATTTATTAACCGATCGGCAGCAAAACAGGCATTAGGAAATCACGCCGGAGCACGTGAAGATCATGACAGAGCCACCGAGATTATCGCCGCTGCCAACAGCGAACACCGAAACCCGGAGGTGCTTTACAGCCGTTATGCCGACAGTGCCTATTTTGAACGCATCATCGAGTTTGAGGCAGATTTCGTGAACGGGAACAAAGAAAAAGGCCGAATCCAGTTTCAACGCATTACCATCGAACCCAAAGAAAACTTTTACCTTGTTTACAGCATTCCTTCTGACTCTCTGCAAGTTAGCAATACAAGAAGCAGTTATACCAACGAGCAAGTGGCCACTTTTAATGCGGAAAATGCGCTTGGTATAAAACTGGAATTTCAGTGCGAGGCCAATCCTCAGAACAGTGAAAGGCTACGATCGGAACTTAAGCGTGTAGACTCGCTTATTTTGAGTGTTAACGACACGGTGAGTTCGTTTTTTATCAACGGTGTTTTTTTTAGCATGCTCGGCAATTATCCGGCTGCCATCAATTCGTACGACGAAGCCCTCTCAGCTGATCCTGAGATACTGTATGCTTATTTCAATCGCGGAACCAGCCGTTACGAGTTAGATGAGTACCTATATCGGGAACAACAATATACCGACATTGTTACCATTACCTCGAACACGATTGCCAGCGACAAAAACAGAAAACCAACAAAACCTGATCATCAAAAAGCTTTAAAGGATTTAAATGAAGTGATTAGTCGAAACCCGGGTTTGCCTTTTGCTTTTTACAACCGAGCCAATATAAAACTAAGCCTTCAGGACTATCAAAGAGCTATTGACGATTACAGTATGGCCATCAGGCTGGAACCAAATTTGGCAGAGGCCTATTATAACAGAGCACTTACACTACTCTTCTTAAACGAAGAGGAACTGGCCTGTAAAGACCTCAGCAAAGCAGGTGAGCTAGGCATTGTGGAAGCCTACAATGTGATAAAAAGATATTGCAGCAAATAACAATAGCGGGTTCGGGATTTATTCCATAGTGCTTGCAAGATTTATCTCCCTATTCTTACGTTAATGCAAGAAACGTTCACGCAATAAAAAAAAGGCTGCCCCGAGAGGCAACCTTAAAAACAAAAAACAAAAAAACAAAAAATTACAAATTAAATTTTTCCATTAAATCAACAACGCGGCATGAATAACCCCATTCGTTGTCGTACCAGGATAAAACCTTCACAGTGCGACCCAATACCATTGTGCTTTGTGCATCAAAGATGGATGAATGTGGATTATGGATGATATCGACCGAAACGATAGGATCTTCGGTATACTCAAGAATTCCTTTCATTGGTCCTTCAGCAGCTTCTTTCATGGCTGCATTAATCTGCTCTTTGGTAGCCTCGGTTTTTAAGTTTACAACCAGGTCGACGAGTGATCCGGTTGGAGTGGGAACACGCACGGCCATGCCATCAAGTTTTCCGTTCAAGTCGGGGATAACCTTGCCAACAGCTTTAGCTGCACCTGTTGTGGTGGGTATTTGCGAAAGGGCAGCTGAGCGCGCTCTTCTTAAATCAGAGTGAGGAGCATCAAGAATTACCTGGTCGTTGGTGTAGGCATGAATGGTAGTCATTAACCCGTTTTCGATGCCAAATTTATCGTTCAACACCTTGGCCACAGGGGCAAGACAGTTGGTGGTACAAGAAGCATTGCTGACACACTGGTCTTCATCGCGCAATTCATGATCGTTTACGCCGAGAACAATCATCCGGTCGATGGCATCCTTTGAAGGAACGGTAAGCACAACTTTTTTTGCTCCATTTTTCAAGTGGTCGCCATAACCACCTTTGCTACTCTCTTTCGACCTGAAAATACCGGTAGACTCAACAACAACATCTGGTGTTTGCGCCCATTTTATATTGATAGGTAATCTTTCGGCTGTAACAGCGATTTCTTTTCCATTAACGATGAGGCAATTTTCATTGTATGAAACCTGGCCAGCAAACTTTCCTTGGGTAGAATCATATTTTAGAAGATGAGCCAGGGTTTTCGTATCGGTGAGGTCGTTTATACCAACAACCTCCATGTTGTTTCTTTCGAGGGCAATTTTAAACACGTTGCGGCCAATTCGCCCAAAACCGTTAATTCCAATTTTAATTTTTGTCATAGTATTGATAGTTTTAAATGAACTTAATGAACAAAAAACAAAGACAATTAATTACTTTTGTCCTGTACGATTTTATCGTTCTGGAGCAAAGTTACATTAAATAGCCATGAAAGTTCCCTATTTCACAATCCTATGGAAGAAAAATTCGAATCAAAAGCCCTCGAAGCCAATCTCGCTGAAACACGCTATAAAGACATTAAAATTCCAGCTGATTTTCAGCACTTTATAGACCTGTCAAAATCGTATTTTGGTATCACCAAACGTGCAAACGATTGCGTGATAGAATACCAACATCCTTTTTCAAACAGAAAATTTGTGGTAGAGGAGCTACGTAAGATACTTTTAACCGACTATTGGTTTTATGTGGGTTTAAATGACAACGAGAAGGTGTTCGAGGTTCCCTTAAAAATGATGCAGACCCTGATGCTCGAAACCGGAAACCCCGAAACCCAGATTCTTGCTCTACGCACTTTGCTCGAATTCATCGACAAAATCGCCGGAGAAAAAGACCGGTTTTCTACAACCATTGGTTTTTGCTTGTGCATTCTCGATCAAGGAATGAAATTGCATCCGGTTACTTATATTCAAAACCTGAAGTACTTTAACCGTTATCTGGCCGGCATTGCCGAAAAGTCCGAGTTTAAAACTGCCGCCTTCGACTTATCGAAAAAAGTACACCTCAAAAACCTTGAATACTGGAAAGAGACAACCCGTATAGAAAAATGGCTTGAAACACAGGCGTCGATACTGTCCAACAACAAGAAAATTATTGAAGATCAGGTGGGTACACAGTGGTTTGATAAACAAATCGACCAACTTAAAAACACCATGAAATGGAAGGAGCTATCCGATGAAATGCCTGATTTCGATTTTATTAGCCATGTTATGGCCAATGCCATGATCTATTTCCCCACCTTTATCGAAAAGTTCTACTACAGTTTCTATTTGCTCCAACTTCCCGGCATGCAAAGCCACAAGGAACGTCTGATCTGGGACTTGAATAAAATGGTTAGAAAGGCCATTGATGAAGTGGACAGCAAAGATTTACGCAACTTTATCGATCAGATTTTCACCTTTGCCAGAGGTCTGCGCGCTGAACATACCAATTCGGTGCTCGACATCCTGCTTACTGTGGGCAAAAAAACCATCGATATCGACCGTGAAAAACCGCAACGAATCTCCCGGTATTTTGAGGAACAAATTATTCTGTTTGGTTTTGAAACTCCTGGTATTGTTTATGTCAACGAAGACTGGCAACTTTCGGTCAACGTAAACCACATCAAAAACATCAGCGTTTGGTTAGAACTTATTGAATATTCGCAAATGGAGATGGAAAAACTCCTTTCCACGTTGATTGTAAATCTAAAGATGGGAGGAATTTTTCTGAGCGATACCGATTTATTTCAGCGGGAGATAACAAAGATTCTCAACTCAAACATCGCCCCCTTTTACAAAAAGGTTAAGCAATTGACACGCATTTTTCCGGTGTATTTCAACGAAATCGGAGCTGAAGGGGAAATTCGGAAGGTGACTACTACCATGGACGAGATTTCGCACCGAAAGGACCAACTTGTTCATTTCCTGCGCAAACAGGTGCACACCGAAAGCAACAACACGTTAATCGACCTCACCCGAAAAATCTTTGTATTTTGGCACGACGGCAACCTGGAAGCGTTAAAAGATGCGCTCCCGCTAAACGTTTACAGGGAAATTGACAAAACGAACGAGTTCTTCGCTCCAATACATCACATGGTGAACGAATTGTGCCTGATGAGCAAGAAAGACCCAACAGAACTCCTCGGCACCGATGAAACAACCTTTGAACAGCTTCTCAGGCAACTCAGCAAATCCAACGATCGTGATATAGAAAGACTTAGGGACACCCGCCGATTGTACGCCTTTTTAAAAGAGAAGTACTCCTTCGAAACCGTTGACATCATTTCGCTGCTCAAACGGTACAGTTATATCGCCGATCAGGAGGTGGAGTCCTTTTCAAAAGCCCTCGAAAGTAACGACTTTGAGTCGTCGCTTAAGCTGATTTACAGCTTCATGAACAAGCTGAAAGAGATTATTTTTAACCCGAAAACGAGTCAGGGATGGGAGAATATTTACCACAAACGCCATATCGCCATCGGTATTCCTTCGATGTATGGCACATACCGCGAGCCAAAATTTGAGGCCCTCGGACTTACCTTCCGCCTCGAAAATGTAGCCACACGACTTATGGAGAAAGTGGTGGAGCAAATCAATCTGAACTATATCTCGGCTAAAACATTAAAAAATATTTACACCATTCTCGACTATTTCAGAGAAGGTTTGGAGCTGGATGGTATAACCAACCAAAGCTTCAACTCCAACTTACGCATGCTTAAATACAGTCTCCGTTCACAAAGTTTTAGTTTTGAGCAGTATATAAACATATTTCAGTTTTTGGCCGAAGATGTAAAACGCATCATCATCAAATATTTTTTAAAATCGTACGAAATACCGCTTCGGATTGTCGTTCCACAAATTTTTGATCAGGGCGCGCAGCTGAATGAAAGAGAGCTGGTTAAGTTAATCAACAAAAAATCAGAACAATTCTACCGTGATGTCATCGCCGATGCCTTTTTAATGCAACCACTCGACAATTTTATTTCGCGTATTCTGGAATCTTTGCGTGAGATGTCGGATAACCTGCCGGGACGTATGATTAATGAAATTATGTCGTACAACTCCGATTTAATCATCACACGACTTGGACTCCCGAATCCACAAGTCGACAACCAGGTATTTCTGGGGTCGAAGGCCTATCACCTTAAAAACCTGCGCATTGCCGGCTTTCCTATTCCTCCGGGATTTGTGATTACTACCGAAGCTTTTCGCCGCAAGGCAGCTATACTCGGACATCCTGAGCTCAGAAAAGAAAAGAATGACCTTATTCGCGAACACCTTCACCTGGTTGAAAGAGCTGCCAAAAAAAGATTCGGCGACAGCCAGAACCCACTCCTGCTTTCGGTACGATCGGGCACGGCCATCTCGATGCCCGGAGCTATGGACACCTTGCTTAATGTGGGCATGAACGATGAAATAACCGAAAACATGAGCAGGATTAAGGGGTTTGAATGGAGCGCATGGGATTCATATCGCCGGTTGTTGCAAAGCTGGGGAATGGCTTTCGGCATGACCCGCGATGAGTTTGATCAAATCATCGAGAGTTTTAAAGGAAAATACGGTGTTGATCAGAAAATTGAGCTAAAACCGGCTGCCATGCGCGAAGTGGCGATGGCCTACAAGTCGGCACTAAGCACCAAAAAAATACATTTTGAAGAAGATGTATTTGAGCAACTGCTCACCACAATAAACCTTGTGTTTGAATCCTGGTCATCAGAGCGGGCAAAGGTGTACCGCGAGCATTTGGAAATTGCCGACGACTGGGGAACAGCGGTTGTGGTTCAACAAATGATTTTTGGAAACCTGAGCGAAACGAGTGGAACAGGGGTAGTTTTTACTCAAGATCCAACCAAAGAAAAGCATGGAGTAAGCCTTTATGGCGATTTTACCCTTAGCGGACAAGGCGAAGACATTGTGGCCGGGCTGGTAACACCACGTCCGGTTAGCAAAAACCAATCCAGAGCCGAGAACGATCAAGGTCTGTCGATGCAGGAGAATTTTCCGGAAATCTACCAACGCCTGCACCAAATGGCAATTGATTTGACAGAAAATCATGGATATAGTCCATTGGAGATTGAGTTTACCTTCGAGTCGGAAAAAGCGGAAGACCTGTTCATCCTGCAGATCCGCGATCAGGACATGGCGGCAAACAAGTCGGCAGATGTGTTTGAAACACCCATCGACCAGATGATACTGGCCGGAAGAGGAATTGGTGTTGGTGGTGGAGCGATGTCGGGTAGAATAGCCATCGATGACCAGGACATTAAAACCCTCCGCAAGCAATATCCGGACGAAAAAGTAATTCTGGTTCGCCCTGATACCGTTCCTGATGACATAGGAATGATTTTCGCAACCGACGGGCTACTTACAGGAAAAGGTGGTGCTACCTCACATGCTGCCGTAACCGCTGTTCGCTTGGGCAAAACCTCGGTGGTAAACTGCTCAAGCTTGCAAGTTTTCGACAGTCAAAAAACCTGCGAAATGAATGGCCATTTGCTTAAAAGCGGCGATCTGCTTTCGATAGACGGAAATCTGGGAAACGTTTATATCGGAAACTATCCGGTGAAAACAAATCAAAAGTTCCTCGACTTCCATCTGTGATCAGAAAACAATTCACAACTACAAACCTTGGCTAGTAGCAGGTGATATTTCTCTAAACTGTTAATTTATTAACAGTTATGTTATTTGGATTTTGGTAAAAATTGACAACAAAGGTGATATTTATTTGCGCACCTCGCCGAAAATACATACTTTTACGCTCCCTTGAAAGTGAGCTATTTAAATATGTTAAAATATCTATATAACCAAATATTAATACAGGAGAACATCTGAGAATTATGGAGAAAATACACGTAAAAAATCCGGTTGTGGAGCTCGACGGCGATGAGATGACACGCATCATTTGGGCAATGATTAAAGACAAGTTAATCCTTCCCTATCTTGATATAGACTTAAAATACTATGATTTAGGGATTGAGAAGCGCGATGAGACCAACGACCAGATAACTGTTGATGCTGCCGAAGCGATAAAAAAATACAACGTAGGTATTAAATGTGCGACCATTACTCCCGATGAACAACGTGTTGAGGAATTCGGTTTAAAACAAATGTGGCGTTCGCCGAATGGCACTATCCGAAACATCCTGGGAGGTACCGTTTTTCGTGAACCGATTTTGATGAAAAACATTCCAAGGCTTGTTCCCGGGTGGACGAAACCCATTGTGATAGGCCGTCATGCCTATGGCGACCAATACCGGGCTACCGATTTTGTAACCAAGGGCAAAGGAAAACTCACCATTTCATTCACTCCTGAAGAAGGCGAAACCGAGACCTATACCGTACATCAATTTGAAGGCGATGGTGTAGCCATGGCTATGTTTAATACCGATGAAAGTATCCATGGATTTGCGCAATCGTGTTTCAACATGGCCCTCGACAAAAAGTGGCCTCTCTACCTGTCGACAAAAAACACCATATTGAAGAAGTACGATGGCCGCTTCAAAGACATTTTTCAGGAAGTATTTGAAAATGAATTTGAAGACCGCTTTAAATCTGCCGGAATCACCTACGAACATCGCCTGATCGACGACATGGTGGCGGCTGCCCTTAAATGGGAAGGTGGATTTGTTTGGGCTGCCAAGAATTACGACGGAGACGTTCAGAGCGACACCCTGGCACAAGGTTTTGGCTCTTTGGGGCTCATGACTTCGGTGTTGATGGCTCCCGATGGAAAAACCATCGAAGCCGAGGCAGCTCATGGCACTGTTACCCGGCACTACCGTGAACATCAAAAAGGAAACCCAACTTCTACCAATCCGATAGCTTCAATTTTTGCCTGGACCAGGGGTTTGGCTCATCGGGGGCAACTCGACAACAACCAAGCGCTGATCAACTTTGCCCACAAGCTCGAACAAGTTTGCATCGACACCGTGGAATCAGGTCTTATGACCAAAGACCTTGCCTTAATAGTTCACGGCAAAGCACTCAAGAAAGAAGACTACCTGACCACAGAAGCGTTTTTAGACGCCCTTGATTTAAGATTAAAAAAAGCATTATCATAAAAAAATTGCAACCATGACTGTTTTAAAAGAGAAACTCTACGAAAAAATTCTAGCCCACCGGCCCAGGATCAAAAGATTGTTGGATGAGCACAGTGAAACTGTGATTAATTCCGTTACCGTGCAACAGGTTATTGGCGGTATGCGCGGAATAAAGAGCCTCATCACCGATATTTCGTACCTTGACCCTTACGAGGGCATTCGCTACCGCGGCTACACGCTGCCAGAAGTTTTTGAAAAGCTGCCAAAGCCTCCAGGAGCAGAAATGCCTTATGTAGAGGGTTTATTTTATTTGCTTCTCACCGGAGAAATCCCCACACAAAACGAAGTAGAGGAAGTGCTCTACGATTCGGTGAATCGCCGCCAGCTGCCACGTTATGTTTACGAGGTTATCGATGCATTCCCCAACCAGAGCCACCCTATGGTTATTCTCTCGGCAGCAGTCATGTCGATGCAACGTGAGTCGGTTTTTAACCTGAAATACCAGCGCGGGCTGAACAAAGCCGACTTCTGGGATCCTACCTACGAAGATGCCATGAACCTGATGTCGAAAATTCCGGTGATAGGAGCATACATTTACAACAAATTGTACCGAAAATCCGGTAGCGTGTACCAGGACCCAACCCTCGATCTCGGAGCAAATTTTGCTTCAATGATTGCAAAAGACAAACCATATGATGATGTAGCCCGCATGTATTTCATCATTCATGCCGATCACGAAAGTGGCAACGTGAGTGCCCATACAGGACACCTTATCGCCAGTTCACTCTCCGACATTTACTACAGCATCTCGGGGATGATCAATGGTCTGGCCGGACCACTCCATGGCTTAGCTAATCAGGAAGTGCTTCGCTGGATTCAGGAAATAAGAACACGATTGGGTGATAAAGTTCCTTCTAAAGAGCAGATGAGAAAATTTGTTTGGGACACACTGGAATCAGGTCAGGTTGTTCCGGGTTATGGCCATGCCGTACTCCGCAAAACCGACCCGCGTTATAGCATTCAGCGCGATTTTTGTTTGAAACACCTGCCCGAAGACGATCTGTTCAAGTATACCGATCTGCTGTATCAGGTGGTTCCCGATATATTACTGGAACAAGGAAAGGCAAAAAACCCATGGCCAAATGTTGACGCACAATCTGGTGTAATTCAATGGCATTACGGTGTTACCCAATACGACTATTATACAGTTCTGTTCTCCATAGGCAGGGCACTCGGCGTGTTATCGAATATCATTTGGGATCGCGCTTTGGGTTATCCCATCGAACGGCCAAAATCGATTACCACCGACATGCTCGAACAAATGGTGGGGATAAAAAAATAATTCCATCAATAGCTAAAACCCTGTATGAGTCGTTGCAGGGTTTTTTTTGTGGTGTTTTGCCCCAAAGAAAGACCAAATATTTCACTGACCAACTTTACAAAAAAGAAACCTTTCGTATAAGAAAAACGCCAACTTTCTCAGGTGGATTTTAACTCACAAATTGTTTGGCTAACAAAGCTTTAGTATCTTTGCCTGAATCAACCAAATACACCAGATGATAAAAAAGCAGACTACACTGAAAGGAATTGCTGATATTCTTGGGGTATCACACACCACGGTTTCCCGCGCCTTAAAAGGACATCCCGACATTAGCGAGGAGATGAAAAGCCGAATTCAAAAGATAGCCAAAGAAATGAACTATCATCCAAACAACCTGGCTGTCAACCTTCGGAAAAGTCAAACCAGCACTATAGGTGTCATCATTCCCGAAATTTCATATTATTTCTTCCCTTCTGTGCTCAAAGGAATTGAAGAAGTTGCTCATAGCATGGGATATAATGTGCTCATCATGCAATCCAACGAATCACTACAAAGAGAGATGGAGAATGTGAATTTAATGCTTGGGAACCGGATTGCGGGGCTTCTAATATCTGTATCAGGTGAAACCACAGCATATGATCACTTCCAAGATATTGAACAGGCAGGCATTCCTATTGTCTTTTTCGACAAAGTACTTGAAAAACAAGGCATATTCAAAGTCGATATCGATGGATGCAAATCCGCCTTTAACGGCACCACACATCTGATAGATTCAGGTTTTGAAAACATTGCGCTGCTCGCCGGGAATCCAAATCTATCGATTACAGTGGATCGTATTAAAGGTTATAAGCTGGCCCTGGATGCAAAAAAAATTAATGTATCTGAGTCAAACATACTGTTTGCTAACAACTTAACAGAAGCTGAAATTGTCACCCAACAAGTATTAACCCGGAAAACCCCACCCGATGCCATCTTTAGTATCAGCGATGAAAACTTATCAGGTGCTTTTCAGGCAATTAAAAAAATGGGATTATCCATTCCCCATGACATCGGATTATTATCGTTTAGTGATGGCCCGCTCACCGCGATGATGTCACCCACTATTTCTTGCATTAAACACTCAGGATACAAGATAGGGACAAAAGCCGCCAACTTATTATTTTACCGGATTCAAAACTCGGACAAGGAGATGACGCCGATTTCACAGATAATTGAAACAGAATTGATTGTAAGGGAGTCGACACAAAGAAGGCCACAAACCACCAAGGCTTAGTAGCTTTTAAAACCCACAAATTCAATAAATTAATTCTTTCGGCAGCACAGGCATTGCGCCATGTTGTTGGCAAACATAAGCTGAAATCCGGGTAGCGTGCTCGTGCATGTGTCGAAGCGATTTTTTTTGGATAAGCCCCATGATTAAAGCTGCCGAAAAGGAATCGCCGGCTCCGATTGTATCAGCCACTGTTATGGTCTTGGCCGAAAAATGCGACAACTCATCTGCCGTATAAAGCAAGCTGCCTTCACTTCCTTTCGTTAATGCAATAATGTTTAGGCTGAAGTCAGCAGCTAGTTGTTGCAGTTTAGCCTCTTCCCCGGCAGGAAGTCTTAATAATGAGGACAGCACATCAAGTTCGTAGTCGTTTATTTTAAGTACATTACAAGCCTTCAACGAATCTATGATCGTTTCTTTTGTATAGTATTGCTGCCTCAGATTCAGGTCGCACAAGCAAATGGCTTCAGGAGATAAGCGTGATAAAAAAAGTTGTATGGTTTCGCGCGATACATGATTTCTCTGCGCCAGCGTGCCAAAACATACCGCATCAGCTGTACGGGCCAGTTCGTCCAGTTCATTTGAAGAACGAATCTCATCCCATGCAACTCCCTCCTTTATTGAATACATGGGAATGCCATCTTCAAGGTGTACACCAACAGTACCGGTTCCCGACGATGATTGTTGCAACAAATGTTGCAAACCCATTGAGGAAAGGGTGTTGGCCAATTCAACACCCAGCTCATCATCGCCAATGGCACTCACTACCAGCGCATCAGCACCCAACTGCATGGCATGGAAGGCCACATTGGCAGGAGCACCGCCCAATTGATTTCCTGATGGAAGCATGTCCCATAATACTTCTCCAAGACCGATAACTTTAGGTTTTTTCATCATCCCGGCATTAATTTGGGTTATTATGATATTCTGTTTCTTCAATTTGCAACAACCGCTTTTTGGTTGGTTCCTTTATCCAGTTATACATCATGCCAATAAACAATATTCCGGCATAAAATGTTGCCAACATAAAGCCATAAATCGGCTGGGAGTTGAATGCATCGCTCACTATACCCATCGACAATGGACCAAGGGCAGCGCCGGCGGCGGTAAAAAATAAAATAATCCCGGAAACTGCTCCCCCCTTCACTTTTGGAAAACAACTGATTCCCTTTGAGTTGATCGTTGGATACATCACCGACATAAAAAGACCCGATAAAGGCAAAAGCAACACCCTTACAGTGGATCCACCAACAACGCTAAGTCCGAAACATAGTAGAATGAGAAAACTAAAAACGGCCAACACGGCAGCCCAGTTATAACGCTGCATAACCCATGCTCCAAGAAAACGTCCACCGGCACGCAGGACAAAAAATATCGGAAGAGCGTAAGTTGCCCACAACAACAAATCACCTTCATAACCAAAAATCAGGGTTGGCATCCAAACATAAATGGCCGTTTCAATAGAAACATACAAAAACGCTGCCACTGAGAAGCCCAATGCATAAGGATCACCAATCATCTTTATTGTACGTTTTAGGTTAATCGTTTCCTGTGTTGATTTTGTTGTTTTTGGATATTTAGCCAACAAAGAAAGCACAATAAGTACCACAGATAAGGTGGCAGCAACTACATACAAGTAGCGCCACTCAACCCCGCGCGACAGGAAATAGGTGACAATGAAAGGGCCAATGATCGCTCCAACGCCAAAAAAACCTTCAACATTATTCATTGTAGAAGTGTGCTCGCGGGTAGAAGTAGAGATATCCCCAATCAAAGCCAATGCTCCGGTTTTAAAAATACCAATAGCAAGTCCTGAAATCATTAGTAAAGCGAGGAAAAAACCAAAGCTTGAACCCACCAAAAACATATACGAGCTTAAAACAAACAAAGTTAGTCCCATAACGATGGTAACTTTCCTACCTAATTTATCGGCAAGAAATCCTAAAAAAATCCCGGCAGCAGCAATGGCCACCATAGGTCCGTAGTGAAGCAGGCCGGCCGCGGTCATGCTCAGGTTAAATTGCTTCATTACTTCGGGTATGACTACGCCCACTGCATCTGTGGTCATCGCAAACATGAGGAACATCATATAAGTCAACCATTTAACAATGGTCAGGTTGTTCTTTTTATCGAAGGAAATTTGAGTTGCCACGTAGTAATTCTTTAAGTTATTATTCAGAACCGTTTTACAACTGCCTGATGCAGTGCATCGCTGAAAGTAATGCTAAAGTGTCCTGTTTTTAAATCAGCCTCAAGGGTAGCATAGGAGTTCACATTACTCCAGGTAATATTCAACTTTTTTGGATCAGCGTTTTGCAAATTAATTTCACCATTAAAAGCGGGATGGCTATTTCTGAATTTTATTAGTTCAACGAGCTTTATAACCACAGGTTTCTGAAGAGCATCCAACAATTCCTGAGCGGAATAATAATGACGATTGATATCGCGGCCCACGTTTGTTCTGGCTAACAGTTCCATATCGTTTGACCCGGCCAAAAGACCCATGTAGTAAACCTGTGGAATTCCCGGAGTAAAAAATTGAATTGCACGTGCCAGGAGATACTTTTGGTCATCAGCACCCAGAGCGTTGTAATAAGTAGTGTTTACCTGATACAAATCAAGGTTAGAGGCAGCTGCTCCGGTTGCCTTTTTACTCTTTCCACCGGTATTAATATGAATTTGCTCAACAATGTCACTCAATCGATCGCTGTTGATTAATCCCGGTTTTTCACCCTCCGCGGCCACATCAATAATACCAATACCATCGTGTGTATCCAATACGGTAAAGGCATTTCGTGGTGATATTGACAGCCAGCTGAGCAGGCTAGACGCGTCCTGATTAAAAATGGTATCGAGCACCAGAACAGGCAGGGCAAAATCGTAGACATAATCTACTTTGGCTGCTATTTCAATTTGCGTTTGGTGGTGAGAATGGATTTCAACCAGCACCTCCATGTTTTTGCCATGGGCTACCTCTGTGAGCTCGTTGATAAATTCAAATGTTTCGGGTATCATGAAACAGGAAGTGCCTTGTTTTTTAACGGCATAACCGGCAGCATCAAGGCGGATTTGTTTTATGCCAGCCACTTGAAAGGTGGTTAAAATTCCGTTTAAATATTTTTTGCCTTCTTTACTATGAACGTTGATATCGATCTGACTACCGGTAAACGTTGTCCAGATTAACCTGGATGATCCATCCAAAAACTTAAAGGTTGTGAATGGGAAACCAGGTCTGGGTCTGTATATTCCAAGCAAATCAGCCTCTGTAGCCCCTGCCGGAAAAACATGATCAAAACTCAAAAAAAGATTGACATATTCAGATTGTTGACCCTTTTGTAAAAAATCCTGAAACTGCATGGATTTGGATGAGATGTGGTTAACAATTAAGTCGGCCATAACCTCAACACTTTTTCCCAATTCCAGCAAATCGTCCCATTTACCCAAACGTGGGTCAATCAATTGGTGATCTACAGGATCAAATCCGGCATCCTCACCGTCAATGGGATTAAAAAAGGGCAATATATGAACACCCCCAAACAAACCTTTTAACTCCTTTTTAAACAGGCTATTCAGGTCGTTTAAATTTTCACACCCAAACCGATCGACATAAGTGATAAGTTGTATTTTATTGTTCATACTTTTCGAGAGTCTCCAGTTATTTGATATAAAGATAATCGTTTTTACAACTTGATTCCATATTATAGTGAATGGAAAGCTTAAAAAATGGAGAGGTCCAATTGCGAACAAACGAAACCTCTCCAAAGGGTATTTAGTGCTTAAACATATTTACAATAACGGTTAAAAAGTATAGGAAATGGTAGCTGTAGTAGCCCGTCCTGTGATGGGGCGTGCCCTCATGTAGTTAACACTATTGTCGACAAAAGGATCTCCCTCCATTTCGGTGAATCCCAATGTATTGGTAACATTATTGGAATTAATCATCAAATCGAGACCTTTAGTAATATTGTAACTCACAAAAGCGTTTACATAAACAAACCCGGGCAGCACAGCCACATTGTCATCCTGTGCATATACCTTTGTTGTTCCGATAAGGCTGAACCCGATGTTGGCTTTTCCTTTCAAGAAGCTGTACGAAGGATTGATATCGTACATTAAAGCAGGAACCCGGCGTGGCACATTTCCTTCTTCAGCGACAGTCATACTCTTGGTAATCTTTGCCTTGGTATAAGTAGCACCGGCAGCAATGTAAAAATTAGAAAATGTAGCAACCGCATCCACTTCAACACCATAAGTATTATAGTCTTTATTCAGAACCTTGCCAAACTCTTCATTTTGTTCCGAAATTACATCATAAAATCCTGTAGCTGTAAAACCTAATCTGGGTGATTTGAATTTAAACCCAAGTTCAGCCTGATTAATTTGGTCGGCACTTAAGCCACTGATAGTTTTACCATCAGCATCAATAAACGGAGAGTAAAGAAGTCTGTCGGCATTGGCTCTACCACCCTGGCTGTACCTTGCATAAACAGCTTTAGTTTCGTCGAGCAAATAATTTGCACCAATAGAATACGACACATACCCAAAATTATAGTTCACTGTATTTGGTTTTGCATTGTTTAACAAGGTAACACTTTCCTCAGTAGGAGAAATAATACCATCTTCGTCCACATCCACAGCGGCCTGATAATTTGATAAATAATAACCGTTGGCATTGCCCATATCGTACCGCAGACTGGCATCCATACTAAATTGAGAAGTCAGCTCTACCTCAACGTTGGCATATGGTGCGTCGATGGTGTAAGCCATATCGTACCCTCTTGTACAGCAGTTTCCCCACATGGGCACACCATGAGCAATAAGGCCATTGTCGGTATAAAACGAACTATCAGCACTTTGCACATTCATTAACCTTGAGCCATCGTCTCCGTTAACATCAGTCAGATAAGTTTGCCACAACCAGCTCATAGCAATCTTTTGGTAGGCATTGTAATAGCCAACGGTTATTTTTGCTTTTCCTAAGTCTTTGGTAAGAAAAATATCATTTGTAAAATTGTTCAGGTTGTTCATTTCCACATCAAAGGTAATGATTTGCATGGCCAGCCCGTTTCCATTCAAATTTTGGATCTCTACCGGAGTTAAAGGCACTCCTGCTTGGCTTCCATTGGCGTAGCTCATAGTATATCCTTCACCTACCAGATTTTTTGCTATATCATCGGCACTAGCTACCTGAGCAGGAAATGGTGAGTTAAAAGTTCCTTTGGTAAAAGCCATTCTGGCTCTATCTTTAATTCTCCAGCCATTGCCTATTTCAAAATCGAACTCAGCACCTATGGCCAACACTTTTGGGTGCATACCGTCAGAGATATTGCTAGTACGTCGGTTTCCATTCTGATCAACTCCGTGAAGTAGCAAGAAACCAGGACTTTGAAGGGTGCTATGGGTTAAATCAAATCCCTCAATCGATTCATATGTTGGATTATCAGCCGTACCTGTTGCTTTCACCGGCATGGGCATATAACTGATCGCCTTGTCGTTAAGGTATTTAAGGTATATCCGGGCATATCCCTTTTCAAACTGTTTGGTGAGGTTTGCTTTTATTTGCCCACCATAATTGGCAGTAAACCCGGGCTTACGTGGTCCCTGACCGGAGCGAAAAAATCCCCCAACATTAAATCTAAAACCATTACCTAAAGAACCTCCAAAATCGAAATCGGTGCGCAACGATTTGAAATCGACTCCAAAAGTAGTGGCCACTACGCCTCCCTCTTCCACACCTGTTTTGCTGATGAAGTTAATGATACCGGCAGGAGAGTTACTGGCGAGGGTTGATGCAGATCCTCCTTTCAATGCCTCAATTCTACTTACTGACTTATCATACCTTAGAAATATATCAGCATTACCAAAAGAAATATCTCCAAATTGAAGTATGGGCAGTCCGTCTTCCTGCAGAAGTAAGAACTTGGAACCACCCGAAGCCACCGGTATGCCCCTGACGGAGATGTTGGCATTACCTTCTCCTCCACTTGACTCAACATGAATACCGGGAATGGCCTTGAAAATTTCAGCCGTAGTCTGGAATCCCAATTCATCAAGAAATTTTGGCTTAAGTGAGGTAAGGGCATCGGCAGAACGCAAAGCGGACTTCTCATTGACCAAACCCGTTACTACCACTTCATCAAGACCCATGAGGTCGGTAGCCAAAGCAAAGTTGATTACCGTTTTTTGTCCTGAAACTACAGCTACCTCTATAGTCTTAGTAGAATAGCCAACGAATGAAGCAACCAGCTGATAAGTGCCCTCCCCTACATCAGCAATTACATACTTGCCATCCAAATCAGTAATAGCACCCGTGAGGGTTCCTTTGATCTGAATGGTGGCTCCCACAAGTGTCTCCTTGTTCTGAGCATCCGTTATCGTGCCTTCAATTGTTCCGGTTTGTGCCTGCAACATCGTAAAACCCGACAGACAAGTTCCTAAAAACAACATCATTAAAAGTGTAAATTTTCTCATAGTTAAAGTCTGTTAATGATCAATTAAAAAAAATGTTAAATATTTTCACCAACAAAAATAAACCTGAAATCAAGCGTTTTTTACGTCATTTTTGGGCTAAAATACCGCACAGGTTAACGTGCACGTTAACGCACATGTTAATCGTTAATAACTTATTCTGTTTTGTTAATAACTTGTAGTAAAAATGCTTTTAATTGACAACTTTTTAACTCCAAAACGCATCTGTTTTTTAATCGCAATCGTTCTAAAAAGCAAAATAAACCTGTGAATGGAAAACTATCCTTATTTTTGAAAAAGAATTTGCATACTACCATGATACAGCAACAGGAGATCGCCATAGGCCCATTTAGAAAAGGTATTCACTCAATCGACAGGCTGATTATCAACACTTTTGAAAATTTACCACAGACGGGGCTTCTTCATATTTTCGTAAAACACACCTCTGCCGGAATCATGTTAAACGAAAACGCCGACCCTGACGTGCTCACAGACATCGACTTGCTGCTAAAACGACTGGCTCCTGAAGGCGACACACAATATCGTCATACACTGGAAGGCCTTGACGACATGCCTGCTCATTTTAAAAGTCTGGTAGCGGGCAGCTCAGTCACCATACCTATTACCAACCACAAGTTAAATCTTGGGACATGGCAAGGGATTCACTTTTGTGAATTCAGAAATCATGGAGGTCTGCGCAAACTGGTTTGCACCTTGTACGCTTAGGCCGTTACCGTTTCTGCCTCGACTACAATAACGCGTCCGGGCTAAAAGTTATGAAAAGGTTGGCGAAAAAATTCCATACGGTGACCACACCGATGGCGAAAACTTTGGCCAGATAAAAGTTGAATTTAAACCGGCTTACCAAGAGCCACAGTATAAAGGTGTTTATAACCAATCCGATGATTGAAATCAGAATAAATTGGGAATACTCCAACATGATTTCGGGATTATGACTTTCAAAAGTCCAAATCCTGTTCAAAAAGTAATTAGAAGTGGCTGCCGACATAAACCCAATGGCATTGGCAACATATTTAGGGATATGAAGTTTTTCTTTGGTGATATAGGTCAGGCCAAAATCGACAAAGAGCCCGGAAAACCCCACTACGCCAAACTTTATAAATTTGGAAATCAGCTCTGGGGTTATGAAGTCAAACATCAGATCAGGTTTATAGTGTTGGGTTATAAATCCACAATCATTACCATCGGCAATTCGTCGCGCACTATATCCACAGTGATTCGCTGACCGGGTTTTAGTTTCTTAAGCCTTGACATATAATCGTAGATATTGGTAACTTCCATGCCGTCCAAAGCCGTTATGCGATCACCCTTTTTCAAACCTGCGGCAGAAGCCGGACCACCGGGAGTAACGCCACCAATGCCAAGTCCGTTATTTTCAGTACTTGTGAAATCAGGCATGATACCCAATTTTACCTTTAGCGAACGGCTGTTACGGCCTTCCTGGACAGGGGCTGCTGTTTCCTGGTAAGTAAGAGCCTCGGATTGGTTTATCAGTGCCACGACCATTGGTTCCACAAAGTCGAGAATCATTTTCTCGCCTTCATAATTAATCAGATCGGCATCGTCCAATGGTGTATGGTAGTCCTGATGTGCTCCGGTAAAGAAGAACAAAACAGGCACTCCGGCACCATAAAAACTGGCATGATCAGACGCCCCATACCCTTCAGGTGAATGCGTGAAACCCATGGTACTCGATGCCTCCCATGATTTAAGCAAATCTTCTGTCTCAACGGCTGTGCCTGTACCGCCAATCATTAAATTCGGCTTTTCAGCATCTAGGCGACCTATCATGTCAAAGTTAAGCATCAGCTTAACCTGCTTTAAACCAATGGTTGGGTTGGAGGCAAAAAACTGAGAACCCAGCAGCCCCATTTCTTCTGCCCCGAAAGCTATAAAAATGACCGAACGTTTAAGTTGCTCTTTACCCGAGGCCAGCGACTGAGCCAACTCCAAAACAGCCGCAACACCGGAGGCGTTGTCGTCAGCTCCGTTGTGCACGGCAATACTGTCAGGCATACGCGATCCTGAACCCATGCCCCCCATCCCCAGATGGTCGTAATGTGCACCCATAAGTATGTATTCATCTTTTAAAACCGGGTCACTGCCCGGTAAAACAGCCACTACGTTGTTGGTCACCACCTCTACTTTGTTGAGGTCGGTGGTGGCTGTAAGGGTAACCCCGAGCGGCATAGCCACCGGCTTCATTGTTTTGCGGATACTGTCTTCCAACATGTTAACCGTTGTATTGAATTTTTCGAGCAACTTGTTTGCAACCGATCTCTTCACATTCACGGCTAAAAGTCCGGCATCTGCTGTTACCCTGTTAAAAGTAGGTGGCATTAATTCGTCCTGTTCGCCAAACTGTGGGCCACTCACAAAAATGATTCCAGCGGCCTGATGGTCTTTCGCCATCAGGGCTTTTTCTCTTGTGCCCACGAAGGAGGCAAACAAGCTCTCTTCGTTATCAGGCTCAGGGTCACCACGTAGCACCATCACCCATTTTCCTTTTACATCCAGGTTTTCATAATCATTCCACTTGAGCGAATCGAGGTCAATTTCCATCCCAAAACCGGCAAACACCACTTCTGCTTCCAGTGTGCCGTTAGAAGTAAAGGGCATAAGCTGAAAGTCCACATCAAAAACACCGGTAACCTCTTCTGTCTGAAGCGTATTGTTTTCTCCGGGCTCAACACTCACAGTCACGTTAAACGGCTGCAAACCATTGTTTCCCATTGGCAGAAGTCCGTAGCTCAAAAACTGATCACGGATATAAGCTGCGGCGATATCGCCTTCGGGAGTTCCGGGCTGTCGTCCTTTGAGCGAATCGGAAGCTAAAAAATAGATGTGTTGTTTCAGGTCATCGACCGTAATTTCAGCTTTTGTTTGGGCATGAAGTGGGGCAAGTCCGGCCAGAAAAACAACGGCCATCAGGAAATAGATACTGTATCGAATCATCTGTGTATTAAGTTTTAGTTTCAGATTGCAAATTTAGTCGTTTGTTTTTAATACGCTTCACAAGGTCTGGTTATCTTTTTGTTATAATCTATTTAGGAGCTTTTTGCAAGAGATACAGTCCGATTAACAGAAAAATCATATTCGGTATCCATGAGGCGATGGCCGGCGACAAATTGCCAAAGGCTGAAAAAACCGTACTTACCTGCATGAGGAGAATGTAGGAAAAGGTGAGGGCGATACCAACCCCCAAATGCATGCCAATACCTCCGCGCACCTTGCGGCTCGACAAAGCCACTCCAATGATGGTGAGTATGATTATGGCTACAGGCCCGGCCAGTCGTTTGTGTTTTTCAATTTCAAAACTCTTGTAGGCAATCGACCCTTTTGCTTTTTCGGTGGCTATATAATCGTTCAACTGGTACAAATTCATTTCCTCAAATACTTCCTTCACCTTATATAAATCGGTGGGTTGCAGCGCCAGTGTAGTGTCCATCTCCTCACCTTTTAGTAACTGCTGATTTCCGTTATCGTCCAGCGTTCGGATAAAATAATCCTTAAGTGTCCATTTTCCGGTAACCGTGTCCAGCATAAGTTTATCGGCCATAAGCTTATACACCATGTTTTGTCCTTCAAATTTCTCAATCGAAAACTTATATCCTGTGGCTAAAATCCTGTTGTACGATTCAATAAACACAAAGGTATTTGGTTCTATTTGCAGGTGCAGGTTCCTGCTTTGGTCTTTCACCAGATCTTCCATGTAAGTGTTTTTAAATACACGTCGGGTTTGGTTGGTAGTAGGAATGAGGAAGTTACCGAGATAAAAACTTAAAATAGCCAGAATAATAGAAGAAAGCAGATAAGGATAGAGCAACCGCCAAAAACTTACCCCACTGCTCAGAATGGCGATAATTTCGGTGTCGCCGGCCAGTTTTGATGTGAAGAAAATAACTGAAATAAAAGTGAACAGGTAAATAAAAAGGTTGATGAAATAAGGAATGAAGTTGATGTAGTAATCGACAAGTATGGCTTTGAGGGGAGCTTCATTTTTTATGAAACTATCGATGTTTTCGCTCACATCAAAAATAATCACGATGAGTATCAACAAACTAATGGCATAGAAGAATGTCCCCATGAACTTTTTGATGATATACCGATCGATAATCTTTAGCATGAACCTTATTTTTAAAGTCGTTGACTCACTTTATCCACCATTACATTTTTCCACGAAGCAAAGTCTCCGGCCAGGATATGCTCCCGCGCTTGTTTTACCAGCCAGAGATAAAAAGCCAGATTATGCTGACTGGCAATCATCGCGCCCAAAATTTCTTTTGAAACGATTAAATGCCGCAAGTAGGCTTTTGAATACTGGCTGTCGACGTAGGAACTTCCATTCATGTCGATGGGAGAGAAATCATCTTTCCATTTTTCGTTTTTAATATTTATTATCCCTTCGCTGGTAAACAACATTCCATTTCTTCCGTTACGGGTAGGCATCACACAATCAAACATATCCACACCCAGGGCAATGCTTTCGAGAATATTTGCCGGGGTACCCACTCCCATGAGATAACGTGGTTTATCCTTTGGCAGTATGCGACAAACCAAATCCGTCATTTCATACATGTCTTCGTGTGGCTCGCCAACGGACAAACCACCAATGGCGTTTCCGTCAGCATCTTTACCGGCAATGTATTCAGCCGATTTCACACGCAGATCGCGGTAAGTACTTCCCTGAACAATAGGAAAAAGAGACTGACTATAGCCATAAACCGGTTCGGTGGCCTTCATTTGATCCATGCATCGGTCGAGCCAATGGTGGGTAATTTCGAGTGAGGTAGCGGCATAATTGTAATCGCACGGGTAGGGAGTACATTCATCAAACGCCATCATGATATCAGCGCCAATAGCCCGTTGAATATCAATAACCCTTTCAGGTGAAAAATGATGTTTTGATCCATCGATATGCGACTGAAAAACGACACCCTCACGGTTTAGTTTTCGCTTGTCGGTTAAAGAATAAACCTGATATCCGCCACTGTCGGTCAAAATTGGCCCATTCCAGCCATTAAACCGGTGCAGACCTCCGGCCATTTTAAGGATGTTTAATCCCGGACGCAAATAGAGATGATAGGTGTTTCCAAGAATAATTTCGGCGTTTATATCGCCACTTATATCCTGAATATGAATCCCTTTTACCGATCCAGCAGTACCTACCGGCATAAAAATAGGGGTTTGTATTATGCCGTGATCTGTTGCTATTTCTCCGGCACGGGCAGCACTTTTGGGGTCGTTAAAAACCAGTTTGAATTGCATTAAATAAATTTTTCGCAAATATAGCCGAATTCGCCTAAGTTGAATAATTTTGGAGCTTTTAACAGTTATGACACTTATACCGGTTTTTACCCCAACAGCGCTTATCTTGCTCTCCATTCTCGGATCAGCAACACTCATACTGTTAACCTATTATCTGGCTTTCTTTGCGCGGCTTGCCTTTTACAGGCCACCAAAAGCAGAATCAGCACCGACCGTCAACCTGCCTCCGGTGTCCATTGTTATGTCGGCACGCGATGAATACCACAACCTGGTAAACAACCTGCCAGCCTTACTCAACCAGGATTATCCCGACTTTGAAGTAGTCATCGTCAACCACACCTCCACCGACGAAACAGGATCATATCTTCAACAACTGGCGCGTGAGCATCGACATCTGAAAGTCATCAGCATTGAACATGAGCTGAACTTTTTCAAAGGCAAAAAGTTCCCTTTGTCCATCGGAATTAAATCGGCGAAAAACGAAATCCTTTTGCTTACCGATGCCGACTGCAAGCCCACATCCGACCAATGGATAAAAGAAATGGCCTCGTGTTACCGTCCCGACACAGAAATCGTAGTAGGTTATGGCCCGTATGAAAAACGAAAAGGCCTGCTTAACGCCCTGATTCGCTACGATGCCGTGATGGTAGCCATGCAATACCTTTCGTTTGCTCTGGCCAAAATTCCCTATATGGGTGTCGGAAGAAATTTAAGCTACCGCAAGTCGTTGTTTCTTAAAAACAAGGGGTTTACCTCGCATTACAAAATAGCTTCCGGCGACGACGATCTGTTTATCAACCAGGTAGCCCGAAGCTCAAACACACAGGTGGCCTTACAAAAAGAAAGCTTCGTTTACTCTGTCCCCAAAACATCGCTAAAGAGTTATATCCGGCAAAAAAGGCGGCATCTCACCACAGGAAAGCACTACAAAGCCAGGTTTAAATGGCTGCTTGGTCTTTACAGCTTATCGCAGGTGGTATTTTGGCTCATGTTTCTACTCATGTTAATCCTTAATATTCAACCTTTCATCGCCCTGGCCGTATGGTTTTTCAAAACCCTGATCACGTTAATCGTTCAAAAAAAAGTATACTCACGCCTTCAGGAACCTCAATTATTATTATTTTCGCTCGCAATTGAGCCGTTGTATGTATTGGTATTGCCTTTGTTTACAATTATCAGCTCAATCAACCAACCAAAGGAATGGAAGTAAATGATCAACTAACCGAAAAAGGTCAACGTGATTTTCTGCTGATTCGTCAGGCACTCGACACCGGCGACCAACATGCCTATGCCGAACTCATGGGACATTATCGGGACAGTTTATACTACACCATGCTTAAAATGACAGGCGACCCTATTGATGCCGACGACCTGACCATCGAAGCCTTTGGGAAAGCTTTTAAAAGCCTGCACCAGTACACCTCTGAGTTTGCTTTCAGCACCTGGCTTTTTAAAATTGCCACCAACAACTGCATCGATTTTGTAAGGAAAAAACAAAAAACAAACCGCACCATCACTACCGGACCGGAAGCCGACACCTTGCAGAACACCGTGCAGGACAGCTTGCCCGACCCTGAAGAACAATACATTATAAATCAAAAAGTTAAACTGATGAGGGAGGTAGTCCAAAAGCTTAAACCTCATTACAAAAAACTCATTGAACTGCGCTATTTTATGGAGTATTCGTACGAAGAAATAGCCGATGAACTAAAACTACCTCTCGGAACGGTTAAAGCACAACTTTTTCGGTCGCGCGAATTTCTTTACAATGTAATGAAAGACAACCGCGAAAGGATATAAACCAGATGAAATTCAAGTCCTGATTCCTGATTTTATCGGCAAAAAACCATGAATTTGTACTAATTTTGCATCCGAATCAAATTAGTCTGAAAGATCATGAACGAATTTCAAAAAGCCATTTTAGCAGGGATTCCCTCCCGTTTACCCCATAAAAAGCTCCTCGACCCTCAGGTGAGTCATGCCCCCAAACGCAAAGATATCCTTACCCGGGAAGAAAAAAAACTTGCACTGCAAAATGCACTGCGCTATTTTGCGCCTGAACACCACACCATCTTAGCCCCTGAATTTATCGAAGAGCTTGAACTTTTCGGCAGGATTTACATGCACCGTTTCAGACCTGATTACCCCATCTACGCACGCAACATCGATGAGTATCCGCATCAAAGCCGACAGGCTGCCGCCATCATGTTGATGATTCAAAATAACCTCGATCCGGCCGTGGCACAACATCCCCACGAACTGATCACCTATGGCGGAAATGGAGCTGTGTTCCAAAACTGGGCGCAATACCTCCTTACCATGCAATACCTCGCTACCATGACCGACAAGCAAACCCTGGCCATGTATAGCGGGCATCCAATGGGACTTTTCCCTTCACACGAAGAGGCACCGAGGGTGGTGGTAACCAATGGTATGGTAATCCCCAACTATTCAAAACCCGACGACTGGGAACGCATGAACGCGCTTGGCGTATCGCAATATGGCCAGATGACGGCGGGATCGTACATGTACATCGGACCGCAAGGCATCGTTCACGGCACAACCATAACCGTGATGAATGCCGCCCGCAAAGTGGCCAAAGCCGGAGAAGATCCCTTTTCAGGCAAACTGTTTGTTACTTCCGGACTCGGAGGCATGTCGGGTGCTCAGCCAAAAGCCGCCAACATTTCCGGCGTGATTTCGGTAACAGCCGAAATTAACCCCAAAGCCTCCCGAAAAAGACATGAACAAGGGTGGGTAGATGAAATAATCGATAACCTGGACGTGTTGGTAGCTCGTGTGGTTGAAGCCAAAAAGAAAAAAGAAGTCGTTTCAATTGCCTACGAAGGCAACATTGTGGATGTATGGGAGAAATTTGCAGACGAGAACATACGGGTCGATCTGGGATCAGACCAAACTTCGCTGCACAATCCAATGGCCGGAGGCTATTATCCGGCAGGGCTCACTTTTGATGAAGCCAACCGCATGATGGCCGAAGATCCCGAAAGGTTTAAAAACGAGGTATATGCATCGTTGCGCCGTCAGGCCGCAGCCATCAACATACACACGGCAAGAGGCACTTACTTTTTCGATTATGGCAACGCCTTCCTGCTCGAAGCCTCCCGTGCCGGCGCAGAGGTGATGGCGCAAGATGGAATTCATTTCAAATACCCCTCCTATGTTCAGGACATCATGGGACCGATGTTTTTCGATTACGGGTTTGGCCCATTCCGCTGGGTTTGCACCTCAGGTAACCCAAAAGACCTGGAAACGACCGACTTAATAGCCTGCGAAGTGCTTGAAAACCTGATGGACGTATCTGAAAATGACATCCAAAGCCAAATGGCCGACAATATCCAATGGATCAAAGGCGCTCAGCAAAACAAACTGGTGGTAGGCTCACAGGCCCGCATTTTGTATGCCGATGCCAATGGCCGGATAAAAATCGCGGAAGCCTTTAACCAGGCCATCCAAGACGGAAGAATCTCAGCTCCGGTGGTATTAGGCCGCGATCACCATGATGTAAGCGGTACCGACTCCCCTTTCAGGGAAACATCCAATATCTACGACGGATCGAGCTTTACGGCAGACATGGCCATTCAAAATGTCATAGGAGACGCGTTCAGGGGTGCTACCTGGGTTTCGATACACAACGGCGGCGGCGTAGGCTGGGGCGAAGTGATCAATGGCGGTTTCGGTATGCTCCTCGACGGCAGTCAGGAAGCAGACCGGAGACTTAAAAGCATGCTGTTCTGGGATGTGAACAACGGCATCTCACGACGAAGCTGGGCCAGAAATGATGGCGCAATCACAGCCATAACAAGGGCGATGAACGAAAATCCATTGCTGCGCGTTACCTTGCCTCACCTGGTCGACCAGCAAATAATACAAAACATAAACTGATGAAAAGGGGGTTAGCGGCTTTACAAAGTCAGATAACTCTTGCTTTTGGTGATGTCCGTTTCTGGATACTGCTGTTTTTTATCTTGCGGCTATACAACATCTGGCTTCCACCCCTCGACATGGCCCATAACTGGCGTCAGACCACGGTCGCTATGGTGGCACGTAATTTTTACGAAATAGAAGCCAACCCCTTTTATCCGCGTATCGACATAGCTGGTGATCTCAGTGGCATTACCGGCATGGAGTTCCCACTGCTCAACTACCTGATATACCTTGTTTCGCTGGTTTTTGGCTACGATCACTGGTATGGACGGTTAATCAACCTCACGATTTCTTCGCTAGGTATCTGGTTTTTTTATCTGTTAATAACGAAATACTTCAATCAAAGAACAGCTCTTTATGCCTCGGTTGTCCTTTTAGCCTCTATCTGGTTTGCTTACAGCAGAAAAATAATGCCCGACACGTTTTCCACCTCCCTTATCATAACAGGCCTGTATTTTGGCACAAACTACCTCGACAGACGACCGTCGGTTGCTAACCTGATCACCTTCTTTTTTCTGGTTTTGTTGGGCACGCTTTCAAAGCTCCCTGCAGCATGCTTGTTGGGTGCGATACTCCCATTGCTCTTAAGCCCTCAAGTAAACAGACAACGCCGGATAAACCTCATCATGGCCTCCATTCTGGCCATGATCCCTGTGGCCTTCTGGTATTTTTATTGGGTTCCGCACCTCGTGGAGCAATTTGGATTCTGGCATTTTTTTATGGGCAAAGAGCTCATTACCGGAGGTCGGGAAATTATAACTTTTTGGAACGAAAGCCTTAAAAACTTTTACGATAACGCACTGAAATTTATAGGTTTCGCAGCCTTTTTACTGGGTTTGTTTTTTGCTTTTTACAAGAAAAACAAAAAGATGCTGGGCATTTTCGCTTTTGTCTCGCTCCCCTACCTGCTCATTGTTTTAAAAGCCGGACAAACCTTTGCTTTTCACAGTTACTACATCATTCCTTTTGTACCGGTTATGGCCTTGCTGGCGGGGTACGGACTAACCCAAATCAAACGAAAAGGATTGTCGCGCTGGCTACTTCTGGCAATAGTTGTTGAAGGGTTAGCCAATCAGCAGCACGATTTCCGTCTGAAAGAAAAAGACTTACCCATCCTTGAGCTCGAACAAGTGCTTGATCGTTTCAGCCACCAGGAAGATTTAATCGCCATAAACAGTGGATATTACCCAACCCCAATGTACTTTGCACACCGCAGAGGATGGGTAGCCCCCAACGATGATCTGTTGTCGGAAGCTTACCGAAACAATCTCAAAAAACACGGATTAAGCTACATTGTCATTCTTAAAAAAAGCTTTGGCACAGCCATTCATTTACCTGAAAAGCGTATTTTCGACAACGAAAATTTCTCTATTTATCAAACAGTGCCTGTAAAATGACAAAAATCATCCCCATCATGGCAGGAGTTGGGCATTGCTATCTTGTAATCCATGTCTCCGGCTTTTTTCTTGTCGACACAGGAAGTCCGGGTCATTTCCAATCCATCGCCAGGCGCATTCATTCGCACGGATTAGACTTGCGGAACCTGCAATTCATTTTTCTAACGCACACCCATTACGACCATGCCGGGAATGCCTTTTTGCTTCAGGAAGCCAGTGGAGCACCCATCATTGTTCACGAAAGTGAGTCAGGCATGCTAAAACAAGGCACACATGCGGTTCCCAACGGAACAAACCTGGTGTTTAAAATCATTTCGTTTTTAGGGCAACGGTTCAGTAAATCACATGCTTCTTTTAAGGCTGCAAATCCGGACATTGTGTTTCAAACAGCATATTCCGCAAAGGATCTGGGAGCTGAAGCTCTGATAGTGCACACACCCGGCCATACACTGGGATCTTCATCACTGATCTTTGAGGGTAATTTATTTGCCGGCGACAGCCTTTTCAATGTAGCAGGTATGGTTTGGCCTCCCTTTGCCAACGACGAAGCCCGCCTGATAGAAACCTGGAAATACTTTGACACACTACCCATAACGACCTGCTATCCGGCTCACGGCAAACGAATGGGCAAAGAGGTCTTTACTAAGGCGCTTAAAAAACGGAGGCAAAAAGGAAGGGTTAAACTTAATCGGGCGAAGTTGCGCGGTCACTCCCACGGTCGCCTTCCGACAGACCTCGAAATGTAACTGGAGAAACAAAAACAACTAAAAGATCTTTAAAGCTGATAAATCCAAATAATAATTTACCAAACAAACCGGAAAAAGATAGTATAAAATAATATATGAACAGATTACGATACATACCCACGCTTAGCCAGCCACAACCAATGGAAACCACCCACTGGCGATAGTGTAATGTTGGTATATGAAAATGGCAAGTATTCTATACTCAAGGCACCATTATTATCAGAGGGCAATGACCAACGAAAAGTTATACAATTAAACACAAAACGATGAGAGAATTCAAATTTCTTTTTCTTATACTCATTTTGCTAGGTTGCAAAACAGAAAGCAAAAAAGCTAAAAGTTTTACTGCAAGTGATTGGAAAAACATATTAACGTATACATTAGCATTCGCTGAAGGGGAAAAGCCATATGTGTTCAAGAACTATGAAAATGATAAATCGAAAGACTTAATTTCATCCATTTATAAGGATCGTTCAGAAAAAATTGGTTATCAATTTCACGATTCTGTTTATTATTACCTAAGAAAAAGAACTAATGGGCCGATTCTTGATAGATTAGATACAATGTTTAATATAACCTTTGTTCAAGATACAATCATGTTAAACAAAAACGTAATAATTTTTTCTGAGCCCTTTTTTATCAATGATAGCATAATATGTATCTCAATGTCAAATATCATTATGCCAAAAGCAACATTGAAAAAAAAGGTATTCTTTTTAAAGAAGAGTTATAATTCATACGGAATAATTGAAGTCTACGATGTTAATAAGGATAAATTTTACAGGCCTGTTTTATCAATTTGACCTGTCTCTTCTAAAGATACTCCATTATTAAAACATGATTGGATAAAGTAAAACATTGATTAATAAGAACAATAACCTGAAAGTATGTATGATAAATCTAAATAAATTCCCCCGTAAAAGTCTAATTTTAGCATTAGTGATTACCTCATGTACTTACGATAATTTCACAGTTAAATATTATCATACTGGGGAATTAAAAACAAAAACCCAGATGCAGGATGGGAGAAAAAATGGTGTGCAAACCGGGTACTATAAGAGCAAGGAAATTATGTTCATAAAAAACTGGGTTAATGACACCCTCAATGGCAAGAGTGAAAGTTTTTACGAAAATGGAAAACTTGAGTCTGAATACTATTTATCTGATAATGTGTATGATGGTGAATATTCAATTTACTATGAGAGTGGACATTTAAAGGAAAATGGAAAATATGAAAACGGGAATGTTGTTGAAAAAACACAATTCTATGATGCACCATTATTATTAAAGAGGTTAATAGTCAGATATTATTTCTACAGTGGCGAAAATCAGGTAAATGAAATAATAGTACTTGATAGAAATCAGGATACTATCTTAGAACGAAGTAATTTTTATGAGATAATTATTCCAAAAGACACGATAAATCTAGGTGAAACATTTGAGGCAGAAATAAATTTAGTTGCACCCTATTTCAAAAAAAGTAAGATGTTAATTAATTTTGTTATTCCTGGCGATTCAATTCATCTCAGACAAATTTTTACCGATTCACTTAAGTTTAAGTATTCGCATGTTCCAAAAGTCACTGGTTTACATTCTTTTGCAGGTTTAATAGAAGAAGTTGAAGATAATGGATATATTGATGATTCAACAGAAATACGAAAAATGTACTTTTTTAAAAACTATTATGTCCGAACAACAGTTCCCCACACTAAACTTGACATGTCCAAATAAATTACGCATTCAGCATAGCTTAGTGCCTAAGACCGAAACTTCGCTAATGTTGGTTATTCCTCTGATTCTTTCACTATCACGTATACGTCTTCATTTTTTTTCTTCATAAAATACTTTTCACGGGCATAGCGCTCCAGACTCACCGAATCATTTTGCAGGGTATTCACAGCTTTCCCGGTTTGAATGATCTCCTGCTGGTAAAATAATTTCTGTTCCTGAAGTCCTTCACGGGTTTTTGAAAGCCGGTATTGTTCTACCATGCTCTCCTGGTCGAAAAACAGTATCCATACACCAAACAAAAGCGCGGTATAGAAGTACTTATTGTGTAGATACTTTTTGTAGTACATGCGATGGATATTTCTACAAAAATAATTGATTTTTTTTGATCGGCAGGGTCTCCTCCAGATGATTTGAATAAACATTTAACAAAACCTTGAAGCTAAGGGTTCAAATCAGGATGTTACTCAGAACTCTACGCCACCAATAATCACATTAGGTATTAAGTTTGATTCGCGGCTTATCAATATTCACAACCTATCTGACTATCGAAACTGAGCCTTGCAACCTGATTTTTTGCTCTCCTTCCAGGGTTACAATGAATACATCGCATACATAATAATAAACGCCCTCCTCACAATCCTGGTTGTTGTTTTTGTTTTTTCCATCCCAGTTTATTGCCGGATCGGTGGTTGTAAACATCACCTTTCCCCATCGGTTGAAAATAGCCAAATCAATGCGGTCGACATTGGCTTTGGGGTTCGATGATTGTCCGTCCATTGGAATAAGCAGATCGTTAAACGAATCGCCATTGGGTGAAAAAACATTCGGTAAAGCATAAACCGGACAGGCATCATAGCCCACACACCTGATTACGCTGGGCTGACTGATATTTCCTACTGAGTCGATAGCGGTAGCATAATAGCAACCGACCACATTTTCGATATCGGTATGCAGGTAGTAACTTGTGTCGCCGTATATAAAACTTACTGAGTCGATTAACCCTCCCACAGTTCCTCCGGGGGGAATATAATACACATAGTATTTGAGCGCATCATAACTACACGAGTCGTATGGCAGGTACAGCCTGAGTTCGTTACTCACCTGCTCACAATCGGTAAAAACAGAGAGTTCAGGCTGGCAGGGAGGTATATTGTCGACGGGTATGGCACAGGTAAGCTGGCTGATATTAATCAGCGGATCTTGTATACCTGGTATGGTATAACGACCATGAGCGCTGAGATAGTAACAATATTCAAGTCCATTGACAAGTTCCTTATCACGATAGAACAGCTGAGTAGTTGAATCAATTAGCCTGTAATCAATTTCACCGGGATCTTTTCTGAAAATGAAATACAGGTAATTCGTCCACGGAACCAACGGCGACCACTCCAGTTTTATCTCATGATCTGTTGGAAAAGTCTCCAGATAAATAGACGAAGCCTGCTGTGAGCTCCCAATATAGCCTACCGTTTCACTTTCCAGATCAATTTTATAGCTGTACGGGAACAACTGCTCGTTAATGTTTACCGCACGGTCGTAGTAACTAGTATCGTCCAAACCCGTGAACACGGCCACTTGCTGTGGGTTATTCCACACCAAGCCTTCGGAGCGCAACAAAACATAACGATATGGACCGGGAAACTGTATCGTGTCCAACTCCACAGGTTTCGTCCAATCAACAAGCACATTCCCCAGCAGCAGGTCACTGCTGTCGTTACTTACATGCGTAATAACAGGCACATCGCGTTTGAGGTAAGCGCAGGCTTCATTAGAGGCAATGCTTTCAGCTCCGTCGAAGAACGCCGCCGTTACACGGTAGCAATAATCTACGCCCACCACCAATCCATTTCCATTGTTGTCGTCTCTGAAACTTGTAACAGAAGTCCCGTCAAGTTCCTGAATCAGTTTAAAACCTGTGTAGGCCGGCACACCTGTTTCGCAGAAATCCGGATTCCAGCCTGATGGACTCTCGCGCCGATAAATCTTATACCCGATGGCATTGGTACATACCGATGGCTTCCAGGTAAGGTTTATACCGATGCCTAGCGCTTCGGCTTCAAGGTTTTCCGGTTGAGGGGCAATCACCTGAATAAAAACAGTTTTAAAATTCACCAGGTTCACCGGAAAACCATTGTCTTTGGCCTTAAAAGTTGCCGAATAGGGCGACAACCGCACATGGTTGCACAGGGTAGGCCAGTTAAAGACGACAGATACGGTATCATTTCCCGTGGCCGGATCAGGTTGAATATAGGCCGGGTTAAAAGTCTGCTCAAAAGGACCGCCAAAGGCTGTAAGCTCAACATAAGTAGCATCCGGATCGATGGCAGTCACCTCGAACTGGAGGAAATCACCTGCCACCACACACGTATCGTCAATGGTGTAAATATCAGGAGGGTCGTGATCGCAGGCCACAATATTGATCTGCATGTCGCGCCTTACCGAGGATATCTTAGTTCCAAAACGCCATTCTTCAATTACGAAGGCCACATTGTATTCCCCTTGCAGCACCGGCGTTTCCCAGATTATATCACCTGTAAAGGCATCAATCTGAAAATAATCAGATGACAACGGGTAAGAATACCCGGGGATATCAAACCCACCAGCCCCCTTACATACCACCAGTCGATAACTCAGGCTGTCGCCATCGATGTCGTAAGCTCCCGGGTTATGGATATAGGTTTTGCCTACACACCCCTGATCGATGGGCGGGTTGAGCAACTCTACACTGTTGTTGTAGCCCAAAAAGGGATTGATAACAAGCGTTGTTTCAACATAAATGGGCACATTTACCGAGTTTGGAATATTCAAAACACCGTAATTACGGTTTGGATCTTCAACGGAAATGGTATAGGTTGCCGGGCCGGGAAAAGTGTGTTCCCCTTTATAAATGTTTAGTGTAACGTCATCCACGTCGGGGATTGGCTGAAAATACTCACGTGGCAATTCATCTGCTGTGTTATCACCCCAATAGATAGGCATGGTTACACGGCTGTCATCGGCCGGACTTGAGGTTCTGGTGTACATGGTAACAGTAAACTCATAGGTAAGTCCCGAAACATGGCGGTAGGTTATTTCGGCTGCCCGCTGATGTGTAGCGTGCAACAGGTTACTGAAAATCAGTACAATGAACAGAAGAAAGACCGTTCTTTTCATCTGGTAGATTTTTGATTCATTACAGAACACAACTTCATGAGCCGAAGCAAATGGAATTGCAGGTTTGTTCTTGTGCAATTAATCGAGCCAACGATAGATATCCACTCGAATAACCACAGACAAGAATTATGAAATTACGATAAGAGGTTATGTCCATTCAAATTGGTTTTTTCAATTCATCAAAACTACAAAAAAATGCAAACCCTATGCCAAAAAAGTCTGCTGTGTACCGTTAAATACAGGATTGCGTAAGATTATACCGAATCGGTTTATCATGATCGTTTTCAGAACGAAAACAAAAAACCTAATCCTCTCGGTATTAACTGCTTCTAACAGGATATATTTACAAAATCAGTAAGAAGCAGGATATTTTTCTGTAATCAGAGGTAAAACCTTAAAAATCGTTAATTTTGCTGTCGGATAATGTGCGAAAAAAAATGGCCTCAACAGTTACAGACATCGACCGTCAGGAAATACTGCGTCACTACAGGCGACTTATTGAGGTTTGGTACACCCGCAAAGACACCCTCGACAAGTGGATGGTCAGGAAAGCTTTCAGGCTAGCGGCAGATGCGCATAAAGACATGCGGAGGCGATCGGGAGAATCGTTCATACTGCATCCGATAAACGTGGCCACCATTGCCGCCGGCGAAATTGGTCTGGGGCGCACCTCAATCATTGCCGCGTTACTCCATGACACAGTTGAAGATACCGATTTAACCCTGGACGACATCAAAGGCATGTTTGGCAACGAAGTGGCCAGGATAATTGATGGACTAACCAAAATTGATGAAATATCCATTTCCACTACAACGGCTCAAGCCGAAACACTAAAGAAAATCCTGCTTACCCTTACCGACGATGTCAGGGTAATATTGATAAAACTGGCCGACCGACTTCACAACATGCGCACTCTCGATGCCATGCCCCGCGAAAAACAACTAAAAATTGCCTCCGAAACACTTTTTATCTATGCTCCGCTGGCCTTCAGGCTGGGACTGTATACCATAAAAAGCGAACTGGAGGAACTGGCTTTTAAATACTCACAGCCCGAACTTTACGAGGAGATTAATAGCCAGATAGAGGCCAAAAAAGAGGAGATCGTCGACTACTTCTACAACTTTAAACTCCCCATAGAGGCTGAGTTGCTCAAACTGGATTATAAATACGAAGTTAAGCTACACCAAAAAACAGCTTACTCCATCTGGCAAAAAATGAAAGCCCAAGAGGTTTCGTTCGACGAAATCTACAATACTTTTTCATTCGATTTCGTGCTCGATGGCGATGCAAAAGATGAAAAATTGCAGTGCTGGGTGACCTATTCTATTATCACCTCTATATATAAACCTAACAATAAAAGGTTACGCGACTGGATCAGCACACCAAAGGCCAATGGCTACGAGGCTATTCATTGCACGGTAATGGGACCTCATGGAAAATGGGTCGATGTGCATATCCGAAGCATACGAATGGAGGAAATTGCAAACAAAGGATACGCGGCTTATTGGAAATACAAAGACACTTCGAATGTGGATACCAGCCTGGAAAACTGGCTGAAGAAAACGCAACTGCTTTTACTTGAAAATGAAGACAATACCTTTGACTTCATCAACGACTTTAAGAAAAACCTTTTTGCCGAAGAAATATTTGTCTTCACCCCAAAAGGTGAAATAATAAACATGCCGCAACATGCTACCGTTCTCGACTTTGCCTATGCCATTCATACCGATGTCGGAAACGCTTGTATTGGAGCCAATATTGATAGAAAAATGCACCCTATCGACCACAAACTTAAGTCGGGCGATCAGGTTGAAGTAATCACTTCCAAAGTGCAAAAACCTCGCGATGACTGGTTTAAATTTGTGGTTACGGCCAGAGCAAAGGCCCGCATTAAAGCCGCTATACGACAAGATCGAAAAAGTTTCAGAGCCGAGGGCATGAGTAAAATGGACGCCATCCTGAAACAACTTAATATTGAACACAACAAAAACACCATAGCGCAAATTGTAGCCGGAAGCCGGATAAAAGGCTCAGTCGATTTGTACTACTACGTAGCCAAAGATATGATCGGACTGAAGGAGATAAAAGAAATCCTCCATCCCAGCGAATCCAGGATAAGCTGGATCAGAAGCTTCTGGTCGCCTTTTTCGAAAAACAAAAACACCAACACCTCACCAAAAAGAGCGGATACAGAAAATCCTACTGCCGAACAACAGCCTATTAACTACAAGTCAGATTTCAATACAAGCGAATACATTGCCTCCGATTGTTGTAATCCCATCCCCGGCGACAATGTGATGGGACTGATGTTTCCAAACGAACCCATTCAGGTACACAAGGTAGACTGCCCAAAAGCAATTGAACTGATGTCGCAGTACGGCAACAATATCGTAAAAGCCAAATGGAAACAAAAGGAAGGAATAAAATTTTTAGCCGGTTTCAACATAAAAGCAGCCGATAACATGGGGTTTATCCTCAAGGTTTCAGGCATCATTACCGAAGAGTTTCAAATCAATATAAGGTCCTTCAACCTGAAGAGTACCGAAGGGCTTATCGACTTAAATACAACTGTTTACATAGAAAACACTGAAACTTTGAACAAGCTGATTTCGCGTTTAAAAAAACTGGATGAGATCATCAAAATTACCCGTCTCGAAAAAATTACATGAAAAATTCAAAGATTTAAAAAAATCTATTTGTAATTAAACCATATAAAAATAAAAATATGTATTTTTACCACCCAAACTGAGTTGGTGATGAAGTTCAATAATAGAAAAGACACATTTGAGTCAGTAAAAAAAATTTTTACTGACTACCTGGAATCAAAAGGGCATCGCAAAACCCCTGAGCGTTATACAATCTTAAAAGAGATTTATGCTACCGAAGGGCATTTCGATATCGAAACTTTGTACATCCGTATGAAGAACAATAAATACAGGGTGAGCAGGGCTACGCTTTACAACACCATCGAACTGCTGCTGGATTGCAACCTGGTTACCAAACACCAGTTTGGTAACAACTGTGCTCAATTTGAGCGGTCGTTTAAATACAAACAACACGATCATTTTGTTTGCATAGAAGATGGTAAAGTGTTGGAATTCTGCGATCCCCGCATCCAGGAGATACAAAAAGCCGTTGAAGAGCTGTTAGGAGTTGAAGTATCCTACCACAGCCTTACCTTTTATGGTAAGTGCAAAAAGAATGAAGAATCCGGCGACTAACCTCATAAGATATTTACCTCATTGTTTTTGCAAGCTTCGCAAAAGTAGTATCTTTGTCAACTGAAATAAACCCTGTTCGCTCAGGGTTTTTTAATGTGTAACTAATGAAATTGCCATGATTACTTTTACGCAAACCAAAAGGCCAAATGGGGTTAATCATGAAATGGTATATCCTGTAAGCAAGCAAACATGGCATCCCTTAATAAAACTTAGCGCATGAAAGTAGATGTTCTTTTAGGTCTCCAGTGGGGAGATGAAGGCAAAGGTAAAGTTGTTGACGTACTCACTCCTCATTACGATATTATCGCCCGCTTTCAGGGGGGACCGAATGCCGGACACACCATCGAGTTTGACGGAAAAAAATTCGTCCTACACACCATCCCTTCGGGCATTTTTAATGCCAACACCACCAACCTGATAGGAAATGGCGTAATAATAGATCCTTATGTGCTTGAAAAAGAAATCGCCAACCTGAAACAGGCAGGGATCGATGTACACAAGAATCTGTTGGTTTCGCGTAAAGCGCACCTCATTCTGCCCTCACACCGCCTGCTGGATGCCGTTTATGAAAGTGCTAAGGGTAAACATAAAATAGGCTCTACACTCAAAGGCATCGGACCGGCTTACACCGATAAAACAAGCCGTAATGGCATTCGCGTGGGCGATATCGAGCAAAGTCAGTTCAGGGAAAAATACGATTCCCTGTTAAAGCAACACCTGGATATTGTTCATCAGTACCATCAGGACATAAACAGTTTTCAAATTGAGGGAATGTCGTTCGGCGAATATGAGCAAAAATGGATGAACGCCCTGTCAACGCTGGTTTCGCTTAAGAAAGTAAACAGCGAATATTTTATCAATCAACAACTTAAATCCGGCAAGAAAATCCTTGCCGAAGGTGCACAAGGCACCATGCTCGACATCGACTTTGGTTCTTATCCCTTTGTTACTTCCTCAAACACGATAACGGCAGGCGTTTGTAGCGGACTGGGAATAGCTCCCTCAACGGTAGGAAAAGTTATCGGCATCTTTAAAGCCTACTGCACACGCGTGGGAAGCGGGCCTTTTCCAACCGAATTACTCGATGAACAAGGCGACGAATTGCGCAATACCGGCCACGAATTTGGCAGCACCACCGGAAGACCAAGACGCTGCGGGTGGATCGACCTGCCTGCCCTGAAATATGCCATCATGCTGAATGGCGTAACGGAGCTTATGATGATGAAAGCCGACGTGCTGAACAACTTTAAAACCATCGAAATAGCGACACACTACAACATAAACAATGTGGTGACCGATGAATTGCCCTACGACCTAACCCAAACAGATTGCCACCCTGTTTTCAACCAATTTGAAGGTTGGAACAAACAACTGGACAATGTGGGCACTTACGATGAGCTTCCCGAAAATCTGCGCCATTATGTAAGGTTTATTGAGGAAAATACCGGTGTTCCGGTTAAGATGGTGTCAGTAGGCCCGGATAGATCTGAAACATTTATTCGGTAGTTTCCCGATGCAACCTGAGCAACTCCTGACTCACCATCGATTGGAGGTCGGGGTAGAATAAGGTAAATTCTTCCTGTAAATCAACGTAGTAGCTTCTCATTACATCTACAGCCCGACCCATTTGAGATTTATAGGCGGTTCGTCGGTCCATGCCGCGAAAAACACGTTCGAGGTCATACAAGTTGCTGTACGAAACCAGCCAGTTCTGTGCGATCATATAAGGTAAAATGCGCCGGCTGCGTGGAGGCAAAACTGAAAAAAAATTCCCCATCACATGATAGACCCAGAGTGAAAAATCGGTTAAATCCGTTGTCGAATAACGGTTCCAATGCAGAGCTAGGAAATGGTCATAAAAAATATCGACAGCCACGCCCGCGTATCTTCCCAAATCAGGCTTAACCCTTGCCACACTGCTTCGCACCAGGGGATGCTGATCGGTAAAAGCATCGATTGTGCGGTGTAACTGAACCCCCTGAATAATTCCCCGGCTATAGCTTTGCAGCTGACGGCCTTTTATTGAGTCGGCCACAAAATTGCCAAACAACAAGGCCTCATTTTCACCCGACAGATGAGCATGTGCAAGAAAATTCATTCGTCAGACCCTAAAAATGAAAAACTTTTCATTTTGCAAAGGTGCTAAATAAACCTACAGGAACATCTGTTAAAACTGCACGAATTGAACGCATAACGCTGTGTTTTTCCTAACATGGTTTATCATAAACACAAACGTTTGAAATCTTGACTTTTCTACAATTTAAAATGGATATATATTAAAACCGTCATAAGTTTAATCTTTCAATTTTGGTAATTTTGTAACATAAATAATATACTTAATCATTTAAGATACAGCGATGCAAAAATTATTATTATTAGGTGATGAGGCCATTGCTCAGGGAGCTATAGACGCCGGATTATCGGGTGTTTATGCCTATCCCGGCACTCCATCCACCGAAATAACCGAATACATACAGGCCTCAGCCGAGGCAAAAGAGCGCCATATCAGATCGAATTGGTCAGCTAACGAAAAAACAGCCATGGAAAGCGCCATCGGCATGTCGTACGCTGGCAAAAAAGCACTGGTTTGCATGAAACATGTAGGATTAAATGTAGCCGCCGATGCTTTTGTAAATTCAGCCATCACGGGAGCTAACGGCGGATTGGTAATTTTGTCAGCCGATGACCCCAGCATGCATTCATCGCAAAATGAACAAGATTCACGTTTCTACGGAAAATTTGCCATGATACCTGTTCTGGAGCCGTCAAATCAACAGGAAGCCTACGACATGACCCGGTATGCTTTCACCCTTTCCGAAAAATTTGGCACGCCTGTACTGATCAGGGTAACCACCCGACTGGCTCACTCCCGCTCCGGCGTTTTAAGAGCAGAGATTTTAGAACAAAACGATCTGTCGTTGCCTTCAAACCTGAAGCAATTTGTTCTGCTGCCCTCAATCGCTCGTAAACAATACAATTTACTTCTCGGCAAACAGGCTCAATTTGAGGCCGATGCCGCCAAATCGGGCTTTAACGCACTGATTCAGGGATCAGACACCACTTTAGGCATTATTGCCTGTGGTTTGGCGTATAACTACCTGATGGAGAACTTTGAAAACCATCAGGTTCCATTTTCTGTACTTAAAATTGGTCAGTATCCGGTGCCCCATGAGCTAGTTGAAAAACTTTACGACACATCGGATGAGATTCTGGTTTTGGAAGATGGGTATCCTGTTTTTGAGGAGTTGCTGAGAGGCTACCTGAACAGGGGCAAAAAAATTATGGGACGTATGGATGGAACCGTTCCCGCTGCCGGTGAACTTAACCCAAATATCGTGGCCAAGGCCATTGGTCTTCCTGTGAGCGAAGGATTCCAACAACCCAAAATATTACAGGGACGCCCGCCCTCCTTGTGCGAGGGATGTTCGCATACCGACAGTTTCCTGGCATTAAATGAAGCCCTCACCCGGTTTTCATCAGGACGGGTTTTTTCCGATATCGGATGCTACACACTTAGCGCTTTGAAGCCCCTCGAATCCATCAACAGTTGCGTGGACATGGGCGCTTCAATCACCATGGCTGTGGGTGCAGCCGATGCAGGACTTGTGCCTGCCGTTGCCGCCATTGGCGATTCAACTTTCACCCATTCGGGTATGACAGGCTTGCTTGACGCCGTAAACAATAATTCTCCAATCCTGGTGCTTATCCTCGACAATGCCACCACAGGTATGACAGGTGGTCAGGATTCATCAGCCCATGGAAGGGTAGATGATATTGTGAAAGGTTTGGGCGTAAACGAAGAGCATATTCGTGTAATTATTCCGCTGAGAAGAAACCATGAAGAAAACGTGAAAATCATGTTGGAGGAACTGGAATTCATGGGTGTGTCCGTGATTATTGCCCGGCGTGAATGTATTCAGACACTGGGAAGAAGAATGAAATTAAAAGCGCTTCAGAAAAAAGAGGCTGGTAATTAGTTCTTTATCACACGAATAAGAAATAAAGAAATCGCTTAAACAGAAAAAAATACATACATGAAAAAAGATATCATTTTGGCCGGTGTTGGTGGACAAGGAATACTAACCATTGCCACGGTTATCGGAACGGCAGCATTGATAGAGGGTTTGCAGCTTAAACAAGCCGAAGTGCACGGCATGAGTCAGCGGGGTGGCGATGTACAATCGCATTTGCGTATCTCGTCGAACCCAATCGCCTCTGATCTGATTCCTGAAGGCAAAGCCGACCTGGTAATTTCTGTTGAACCAATGGAGTCGCTCAGATATATCAACATGTTAAACAAAGAAACGGGGTGGATTATCACTTCCATGAATCCCTTTGTCAACATACCTGAGTATCCCGATCTGGAAGTTATTCTCAACGAAATCTGGAATCTCCCTCACAACGTAACCATTGACGCCGAGAAAGTAGCCAAAGAACAGGGTTCGATAAAAGCCGCCAACATCGTGGTGTTGGGAGCAGCTCTACCCTACCTGGGCATAAAACCAGAAAGTTTTGAAAAAGCTATCGAGTCAATTTTTGCTAAAAAAGGAGACGATATGGTTAAGATGAACTTAAAAGCTTTGCATGCCGGACGTCAACTTGCTGACAAGAGAGGCTGATCGTTTTACGAGACAAAAAAAACCCGGTTTTATTGCTTATATGGCAAATAAAACCGGGGATTTTTATTTTTAGTAATGACCTTTTATTGCAATTGCAGAGAAGTCATGTTATCGTAGAAGGTTTTTTCAATTTCTTTACCCAACTCCTCCTGTTTATAGCGTTCGGTCATTTGCATCAGTCGCTGCAACACAGCCATAGCTTCCTGAACATTGTCCTGATAATAGGAGGCGAACTTATCGGGGAGTGCGCTGTAATAAGCCAAGTCCTGAGCATACCTCTCGGTAAGCTTCCTGGCTACATCGTTCCCTCTATCTGTTGCGCCGGCCTCGTAGTAAAATTCAGCCCATGACAGCATGTAATAATCGAACGGGAACTTCTCAGGTGGGAAAAACTCGATTCCGCGGTCTAAAACAGCAACAGCCGAATCTTTCTTGCCCTGGTTCATCAGAGCCTGAGCCAACCGCACATAGTTCTGTTTTGCCATCCCTGAATTTCTGGCACTCTCACGGTCCACAACAACATCTTCCTCGTTCAATCGTCCCCAGCTTGCGTTTTCGCTCATCAGCACTTCATAAGTTCTATCCGCATCAACTCCTCCAACCCGTTTGATGTATTCATCCGCTGGTGTTGGCTTAAAGCGATAAACAACGCCTTCCTGGTGGCAATATTTGTCCACATTGAGCACTTTGCTTACACTGCTCGGATTAGCAAAATAGATGGGGCGCTCCCAGTTGTTGTTGGCAATCAGATCAAGCAACATCAGATCGTTTCTGAACAAACCATTTTGGGCAACACGCCACGATATGACATCAACAATTTTGTCACTGTCTTCGGGAGCAACCGTACCTGTCCGCACTGCTGCCTCTTTATCCACAGTATAGGTCAGGTTACGTGCAGGCAGATAATCAATCCAGTCGCCATTCTGTAGCGGCACTTTAGAGCCTTTTCCCGGATCTTTTATAAACTCTATAGCATCCTTCAATTCGGCCGTATCTAAACGTTCAAACAGAGGTACATAATTGGCCTTTTTATTATAGAAATCCTGATCGATAGACAAAGGCAGCCTGTCAGATTCGTAAACTTTGCGTCCCATCTGATCAACATACCAATCACCCGATGAAAGCATATAGTTTACAACCCTTACATCGGTTCGCACCCCTTCTACCTCCTGGACATACCAAAGAGGGAAGGTATCGTTATCGCCGTTGGTAAACAATATGGCATTGGGGGCACACGATTCAAGGTACATACGTGCAAAATCACGGGCAGCATATTTTCCTGAACGGTTATGACCTTCCCATCCTTGCTGGGCCATCAAAACCGGAACAGCAAGCAAAGCCACCGCTGTAACTACTACAGCCGCAGCTGTTTTATTCGACATTACCTTCTCCATCCAGCTGTATAACGAAAGTACTCCCAACCCGATCCAGATGGCAAACGCGTAAAATGAGCCGGCATAAGCATAGTCACGCTCACGAGGTTGCAAGGGTTGTTGGTTGAGATACACAATAATGGCAAAACCTGTCATGATGAAAAGCAAACTAACCACCCAAGTGTCTTTGGTGTTTTTGTTAAGTTGAAAAACAAAACCAAGAAGGCCTAAAATCAATGGCAGGAAAAAGAAGGTGGCACGGGCAGGATTCTTCATGCTGTCGGGGAGGTTATTTTGGTCGCCCAGACGCCAGGCATCGATAAACCCGATTCCACTGATCCAGTTTCCGTGGTCGATTTCACCCTGACTTTCAATGTCGTTTTGTCTTCCGGCGAAATTCCACATAAAATACCGCAGGTACATATGACTCACCTGGTAGGTAAAGAAGAAACGTAAATTTTCACCAAATGTCGGTTTGTAAACCACTTCAGGTTCACCTTCGGCATTTGTCACCCGTATAGGAACACCTTTTACGTCGCCAAAATGCTTGTACAAGCGAATATGTTCGGGTTTTTGATCACTCCACATGCGAGGAAAAACCGTCGTGAAACGTTCATCATAAACAGGCACAGTGCCCTTACGGTCATCCTTGATCACATATTTTCCTTTGGCCGCATCCTTTACGTAAATCGGATTGCCATCACCATGTTTCACTACGGGCGCATTATAATACTGTCCATGAAATATAGGCCAAGTGCCGTATTGTTCGCGGTTTAAATACGAGAGCAGGCTGATGGCATCCTTTGGCGCGTTTTCGTTGATGGGGGTATTGGCATTGGCCCTGATAACCAGCATGAAAAACGACGAGTATCCGATAAGAATAAAGGTAAGTGCCAGAATAGCTGTATTAAGGGCGGTTTTATTTGTTTTGTGCGTATATAATAGACCAAAAACAATGGCGGCTGTTATAATCAGGAAATAGATAATTGTCCCCGAATTAAAAGGCATCCCGACAGTATTGACAAAAAACAGTTCAAAACCTCCAGCCAGATCGACTATCCCCGGGATGATGATGTACATGATGGCCACCAAAATCAACAAAGAAATGATGCCGGCGAGTAAAAAGCCTTTGGTAGACGGGGTATATTTTTTGTAATAATACACGTAAACAATAGCCGGAATAGCCAATAAATTAAGCAAGTGAACGCCTATTGACAACCCAATTATAAATGCGATGAGCAACAACCACCTGTAACCGGTACGCTTGTCAGCAACTTCTTCCCACCGAAGGATGGCCCAAAAAACCACCGCAGTAAAAAAGGAAGACATGGCATACACCTCGCCTTCTACCGCTGAAAACCAAAACGAATCGCTGAATGTGTAGGCTAATGAGCCAACAAGTCCTGCGCCCAAAACGGCCAGACTTTGACCTTGCGTCATTTCTCCACTCTCATGATTTGCCATCAGCTTTTTGGCCAGCATGGTGATGGTCCAGAACAAGAATAAAATGGTGAAACTACTTGATAAGGCCGACATGACGTTTACCATGTAAGCCACCATTTCTACATCACCACCGGCAAACATTGAAAAAAATCTTCCAAGCAACTGAAACAAAGGAGCTCCCGGAGGGTGACCCACCTGTAATTTGTAAGCAGTTGCAATGTACTCGCCACAATCCCACCAACTGGCTGTCGGTTCGAGGGTTAAAAAATACACCGTGGTGGCTATGGCAAAAACCAACCAACCTAAATAGTCATTAATTCGTTTAAAATTTTTCATGCGAGGCGCTCTTTATCATGAGTTAATGTGTGCGAAAGTAGTAAAACCTGACTTATATTAAAAAAGGTAAGTTCCATTTTTAACACATTTTATAGGTTCCTGTGTGGGATGCCATTTCTTTTTGTTAATAAATCCGAATCCATCTGATTTGAATAAAGACTATAGGTCGCATCAGTTAATGCGCCGTTGCGATTTGGTTACTTAACTTTTCTCAATTCAGACAACTGATCCTCGATAACTGATTGTCTGGCTTCGGCATCGGCTTGTTTCTGTCGTTCCTTTTCAACAACAGCAGCCGGAGCGCTGTTCACAAAACGCTCATTCGACAATTTAGCCATCACCGATTTCAAAAAACCACGGGTATATTTCAGCTCTTCTTCGAGCTTGGCCATTTCTTCTTCTACGTTTAATTCTACTAAAAGCGGAATATAAAACTCTTGTGCTCCTACAATAAAGCTCACACAGGCCTCGGGCTTTTGATCCACAAACACAATCTGATCAACATTACCAAGTTTGGCCACCACCGGATAAAAACGACAGGCCGACTCCTCGCCGTGCTGCACCATTAAAGTAACAGGATCTTTTTGAGGAATGTTTTTTTCTTTACGTATGGCCCTAACTCCCCCCAGAATTTGTTCAGCACGGCCAAAAGCAACATGCAGACTATCGTCAAAGCTTTGCGAACGAGGCATTTCAGCAACAATGATGTCGTCGTTCTCCTGTCGATCGCGTAGCAAATGCCATACCTCCTCAGTGATAAAAGGCATAAAAGGATGGAGCATCTTCATCAGCTTTTCAAAAAAACCGATCGTAGCTTCCAGCGTTTGTACATCAATAGGTTGTTGGTAGGCAGGCTTTACGATTTCGAGATACCAGCTACAGAAATCATCCCAAATAAGCTTATAGGTTGCCATCAGCGCATCCGAAATTCTGTATTTGGTAAAATGATCTTCGATGGTGGCCAATTCTTTGTTCAATCGATTTTCAAACCAGAGTATGCCTAACCTGTTATTCTCGGTAGCCGAAAGGGTGGGATCGATCTCCCATCCTTTGATCAAACGCAGCGCATTCCATATTTTGTTGCTAAAATTCCGCCCTTGTTCGATGAGAGAGGGATCGAAGGGAAGGTCGTTGCCGGCAGGCGCAGTAAGCAACATGCCTACGCGAACACTATCAGCACCGAACTCAGCTATTAAATCAAGAGGATCAGGAGAGTTACCAAGTGTTTTCGACATTTTCCGTCCGATTTTATCGCGGACAATGCCAGTGAAATACACACTTGAGAAAGGAATTTGCTGTCGGTATTCTAATCCGGCCATGATCATACGTGCTACCCAAAAGAAAATGATGTCGGGAGCGGTGATCAGATCGTTGGTAGGATAGTAATATTTTATTTCATCGTTATCCGGGTTTCTTATCCCATCAAAAACGCTTATTGGCCAAAGCCATGACGAGAACCAGGTGTCCATAACATCTTCATCCTGTTTCAAATCGTCTGGTTGTAGATCGGGTCGGTTGAATTCAGTCCGTGCTTTTTGCAGAGCTTCCTCCGCTGATTTGGCCACTACCATTTCGCCATTCTTCAGGTAATAAACCGGAATCTGCTGACCCCACCAGAGCTGCCTGCTTATGTTCCAGTCGCGTACGTTCTCCATCCAATGGCGGTAGGTATTTTTAAATTTTGCAGGATAGAAAGTGATTTCATCCGACATCACCACCTCGAGGGCGGGTTTAGCCAACTCGCTCATTTTCAAAAACCACTGCAACGACAATTTAGGCTCGATTACTTCATCTGTTCGCTCAGAGTACCCAACCTTGTTTATATAATCTTCAGTTTTTACCAGGTTACCTGATTTCTCCAAGTCTACCACAATGACTTTCCGCACCTCGAACCGATCCATCCCAACGTACAATTCCGCTCTGGGATGCAAAGTACCATCGTCATTGAAAATATCGATGGCTTCAAGTTTGTGCTTAATACCCAACTCGTAGTCATTGATGTCATGCGATGGAGTAACTTTCAGCGCTCCCGTTCCAAATTCGCGGTCGACATACTCATCCAGAATAACTGGCACAGCACGGTTAATCAAAGGCACTATCACTTTTTTACCATGATATTTAAAGTAGCGTTCATCTTCAGGGTGAACGCATACACCGGTATCTCCCAGGATAGTTTCCGGGCGTGTGGTCGCAATCTGAATATAATCATCTTCATTTTCAAGCTTGTAGCGCAGGTAATAGAGCTTGGACTTAACCTCTTTGTAGATTACCTCCTCATCGGAAACAGCAGTTTTTGCACCCGGATCCCAGTTAACCATCCTCACGCCACGGTATATCAGCCCTTTGTTATACAGATCGATAAACACATCAATAACAGACTCGTAGAGTGATTCATCCATTGTGAAAGCAGTCCTATCCCAATCGCAGCTTGCCCCAAGCTTTTTAAGCTGTTCCAGAATAATGCCGCCATGTTTTTCTTTCCACTCCCAGGCATGGGTCATAAACTCTTCGCGGGTAAGTTTCGATTTATCAATCCCCTGAGCTTTAAGTTTATTCACCACTTTGGCCTCGGTAGCGATTGATGCATGATCGGTTCCGGGAACCCAGCAGGCATTCTTGCCCGACATACGCGCGCGACGAATCAGCACATCCTGAATGGTATTGTTGAGCATGTGGCCCATATGCAACACGCCGGTAACATTTGGAGGAGGGATGACGATAGTAAAAGGTTCTCGATTGTCAGGTTCAGAATGAAAGTACTTTTTACGCATCCAATGCTGATACCACCGATCTTCAGTAGTCGCCGGATTGTATTTGCTGGGCATCTCCATGATTAGTTGTATTTCTTATTAAGCGGCAAAAATAGGAAGATTTATCGATCCACCACCAACCAAAAAGGGGATCAGAAACTGTCGTTTCCGATCCCCCAGCCCATATGCTTGCGTAAGAAGGTCAATGCCTGTTTTTCAACTCTTTGAGTAAATCAGATGCCTTTTGTTGGTAAGCACCTTTTTCACCCGCTATGCTTGCAAAGGTTTTTTTCGCTTCATCAATTTTGTTGTCTGCCAAGTAACTGAGCCCGATATTCCACTCCGCCTGGTCGGTAAACAAGTTGTCGCCATGTGATAGCACATGGTTAAACTCATCAATTGCTGCTTCGTAGTTTTTCACGTTCATATAAGCCAATCCGCAGTACAACCGTGCTACAATGTTGTCGGGGATGGATTTAAAAATTTCGATACTTTCGTCGTACTGTCCCTGGTCGTAGGAAAGCATTCCAAGATTCAGCGAGGTATTGTCGCTTGCACTTCCTGAACGAACTGAGAGCAGTGAAGATTCAGGATTGAAGTAGGCTGCATAAAGATCCTGGTTATCTGTAGTCCTGAATATGGAAGTAGTGAGTCCGGCTCCAACAAGCAGCAAAACGGCTATGCTTGCGGCTATGGCACGAACTTTCCACGATTGCAGGAAACGCAAGCCTGACTTGTTCTCCTTTTTTAATGCCTTAAGGTTCTCGCGTAATTTAATCTTTTGCGTATCGGCTAGCGAGCGATAGATTTCGGCACGCAGCTTTACTTCCTCCGCTAGTTTTGGGTCGTTTTCCATTTCATGTTGAAATTCCCATAGCTCCGCATCCTCCAGCTTACCTGTAACATAACGGTCAATCTGATTGTCCTTGTTGAGTTCTTTCATTGCTTTTGATATTTAGTTATTAATTCTGATTTTATTGTCTCCAATAACCTTTCCCTGCATTGCTGTCGTTTTCTGAAGGCATACTTTATTGAAGCATAGTTCATAAATTCGGTAATTTCTTTTATGTCGCATCCATTGATTATCATTTCAATTATTCTTCGGCAATCTGTTTTTAAACTTAGGTAAGCCTCCTGAAACACTCGCTCACGCTCCTCCCGACTCGCCACAACTTCTATCTCGTTTACAATTTGAACATACTCATGTTTCGCCAGAAAATCCTCATCCCACTCAACTCCTAACCCATCCTCATTGTACATCTGGCGCATCCTACTATACCAGATATATTTTCCAATTCCGTACAGATAGCCTGAAAAACTTGAATGGATGACTTCCGGATTTTCTCTCAGCTTTTGCAAAAGAATGATCATTGCCTCCTGAAAAATATCCCAGGCATCTTCAGTAGTCCCCAGATTAGCCACAACAAATGATTCTATCATTCTAAAATTTTTCTTATAAACGTACCCGAGCACCTTCCGGTCGCTTTCAAGTACTCCTTTTATTATCTTTTCCGTTCTCATTTATCGGTCCCTTCATTTATATAGTGTGCAGTTTGAATGAGAAATTCTACCATTTTTCTAAATTATTTTTCAACAATTTTAAACTTTTTTTTCCCTAAAGACATAACTTGCTGATCAACTGTGATTTTGCAAATAAATAAAAATTGAAATATTTCCAAATAAAATTTTCGTGATCTCTGATTCCATGGTCAAACCGAGTGATATTTTTTTTGTAAACTTGTAAAAAAAAGATGAAGCGAACGATAACCTGGTTGATATTTTTTTTTCTGTGCCATCCTGAACTGTCTGCGCAGTCGGTGGACAATGCTTCATCCCCATCTCCCTCCTACCGAATCATGTTTTATAACGTCGAAAATTTTTTCGACGCAGACACCGATACCACACGCACTTACAATGAATTCACCCCCGGAGGCGATTTACACTGGACACCAATAAAAGTTGTGGCCAAACGCAACGCACTTTACAAGGTTATTACGGCTGTCGGCGGGTGGTCGCCCCCGGCCATTATTGGAATGGCAGAAGTAGAAAACCGCCGGGTGCTCGAACAACTGATCAACCAAACACCTTTAAATAAGCATGGTTACAAAATTATCCATTACGACTCGCCCGACTTCAGAGGCATTGATGCGGCTATTTTATATTCACCTGCTTTTACCTTGCTCCACGCTCAGCGTATCAGTGTAACCGATCCGGACGATAGCACATTTAAAACACGCGATATGGTTTACGCCAAAGGTTTGCTCAAAGGCGACACCCTGCACTTTATTGTAAACCATTGGACTTCACGCTATAGGGGACTACTTGAATCCTTACCAAAACGAATTCTACAAGCCAGGCAACTACTCAGGGTTACAGACTCCATATGCACCAGAAATCCTGAAGCACATATTATACTAACCGGCGATTTCAACGATAGCCCTGCAGATGAGAGTATGCAGCTGCTGGTTGAACCGGGTCACGCGTGTACGTTTATAAATCTGCCGATGAAGGCAACGAACAAAAACGTATTGGGCACATTGAAATACCAGGGACATTGGTCGGTGTTCGATCAAATGCTGGTGACGAAAAACCTTCTGGAAGAAAGCGGAAAACTTTCTGTTGTTGAGGGCAAGGGGGTTATATTCTCCGAATCCTTTATCCTGGAGAAAGATAAAAAATTTGGCGGTTATCAACCTTACCGAACAAATATCGGGTTCACCTATCACGGTGGCTTTGCCGATCACCTGCCTGTATACATAGACCTAAAAAACGGAAAATGAAAAAAAAGTGCCTTAAAGTGATTTTGATTTCGATGGTTCTGATCCTGCTCATCATCGGTTCACTTATTACGCTACGTCACGAAATAATCCGTCACAGCCTGCATCTCACCCTTTCGCGAACTCATCACACCTACCTCTCGATGGATGTGGAGGACATTGTTTTTCATCCGTTTTCATCCGACCTGACTCTGAAAAATTTATCCCTTCACTTCGACAACCTTGAGCTGGACACCGCAAAGAATCTTCAGATAAAAAGTGTGTCATTTAAGGAAATTTACCTTAAAGACATTTCTGTATGGCATCTGGCGGTTTTTCGGGAATTACAGGCCAATATGTTACTTGTAAAAAATCCTTTGGCTCAGTTTAATTCAGAAGAAAAGAACAACGCTACCAAAATCCATCCAGTCGATCTGTCAGCTATATTTAGCACGAAAGGTGAATCAAAAAGCCGGCATCCGGGTAAAATCGAATGCCTCATCATCGAAGGTGGACATGTTGATCTGGAGCAATTTACGAACGACACCAACTCAGAATGGAAATTTGACTATCAAATAACCTTGCGCGACTTTAATACCCACGAAGCACTTTTCTCCGACACTTCCCGGTTCCTTTTCTCCAAAACAGCAGATATTGCATTAAGAAATGTAATCCATAATAATCCATCAGGCGAAGAAATACGAATCGACTCCTTACGGCTCTCCTCAACCACGTCGGGGCTTAGCTTTTATGGAATGACCTTTCTGGCTCATGGCGACAATCAACATCTCAACGCCATTAATGGATATATTAAACAGGCGGAAGTTGACTTGCTTTGGCCTACTAATAACGATGCCCGGGCAATAGTTGGATTTCGCGCCATAAAACTGAACAGCGGACATTTGGTAGTGACAAAAAAGGACAGTGCGCCACAACAAAAAACAAACCCAACTTCCCTGCTGCTTCAACAGGTGAAGACGCTCGTGATTGACACGATGCAAATAAGCGACTTTGATTTTGTTTTAAAAACGATTAACCACGACACGATTTTCAGTATCGATATAAGAAACATCGAGTTACAAGAACTGTTTGCTGATTCGGGTTTTGTCTCAGACCCGAAAAAAATTACCCTTCAACACCTGAACTGGAACATGGGAGAAACGCTTCTCCACCTTTCGGATAAAGGATTAAAGGCGCATTTCAACTCGAGTACTTTTACAGACCATTCAGGCGAACTCAAAATAATAAACCTGTCATTTAAAGATTCTTCGGATAAGAAAAGGTTAGCCACACAGATTGAGATAGATACATTGGCTATTGTAGGGCTGATTATGTCAAAAATGCATGCTGATCAGCCAATGTCGCTGCACTTGGAGATTGCGAAACCACACCTGCGTTATGTACAGGATGCAAGTACTGAAAGTTCGACAACCCGGGAGCACACCATAAAAATGCCTGATAACCTCACCATCAAGACACTGAACATCACGAATGGCACTGTATTTTATGAGAAAACGAATCAATTTGAATCCACTACCAACAACATAAATGTCTCGCTTATTAACAACAACCCCACCACCGCATCGCTGATCTCAGATTTGATAATGAGTGATTTGCGTATCACCACCGATAAAGTTCAGATAAAAAACCGAAAAGACAAACAGACCTATAATTGGCAACATGCAGAGATTACCAACAACCTAGCCACAATACAACATATTGAAATAGACAACAATAAAAATACCAACCTCCATATACCGCAACTTGAAATACGCAATCCCAACCTGACCAATCTGCTCAATCAGGATCATCCCAACTTCGGAATTATCACCCTTTACCACCCCAAATTTTCAGGAAACATCGACCTGAGAGAAAGTGAGAATAAAACGCATACCGATCCGGTTCCATTTAATGAGAAAACCCTCCTCAGCTTCGATGGGCTAAGGATAGTAGATGGCTCAGTAAAAGCCTCGCTTCTCGCAACAACCGACACCATCTGCCTCAATTCAAGAATTGATTTAACCACTTCGGGCTATACGCTCACCAACGAAATGAACAAAAACCGGATATCAGCGCTTGATTGGGCTATTACTTTGATAGATGCTCACATCGCTCACCGATCCGGAAACGTGCAGGCTATGAGAGTAAGACTTGTGAAAGCTGACAGTAGCTTTACCATTAAAAACCTTGCAATTGAAGAAGCGGGGTTTAAAAGCAGCAAGTTCAATATAAACAAGCTCAATTTTGACGAACTGAATATCAATTCACTAAATTATAGGCAGTTAATTCTTGAAAACCAGCTCGAATTCGGGACACTAAAAGTCAGCCACCCAACCCTGAGCGTCGACATTTCTACCCAACCGTTGAAACTTGAAACTCCTAAAAATGAAGCTAGACAAAAAACAGATCTGACCCGACTTCCTTTTGCTTTTAGGGAAATTCAACTCGAGAAAATGCAATTGCAAATCGCACACCGGGATTCTTCCTCAGCAGGGTTGATAAACATTGGCGAAATGGATATTGCAGTAAGTGATTTCACAGGACAGTCGAATACATCAAACCTGGCCAATCACCTACAACTAAAGGTGAGTGATATCAACTACAAAAATCACCTAAGCCAGGAAAAGTTTCAGATCGAGCACCTCGAATTCTCGCCCGACCAAGACCAACTAATCATCACCGGAATTGCCGGAGATATTCAAAGAACGAACGAGGGTAAGGGGCTACATGAACCCATGCTAAGTTTCAAAATCGATGATCTGGGTATATCCGGCCTCCATCTAAGTAAACAATGGCCTACGGCGTTGGCTATCCGGAAAATCGAGGTGAACAATCCTGACCTAAGCATTTTTCGCGAACAGTCTGATCCACCAAAACAGCAGAGCCATGAAAAGATTGACCCCATAAAACTACCTGGAATGCTGCAACAACTTCACATCGATACTGTATTGATTTCCAATCTAATCTATAATCAAACCTATAGTAGCAACCAACATCCCAAGACCACGGTCTCTGGTTTGGATATCAGTTTTAATCAAATAAAAATCGACTCGGCAGGAATCTCGGCACAAAATTTTAGCTTCATAGAAGAAGCCGCTGTCGAAGCCGGCAGCTATCACATCATCTCCACTGATAGCCTATACAGTACAAGCCTCAAAAGGGCAAGTTATAATTTTTTAACCAACACACTCACCATCGATTCGTTATCGGTTGATCCACGGTATTCAGATGAATTGTTCTTTATAAAAGCCAGGTACCAAACCGACAGGTTGCACCTTTTTGGCGAAAAAATTGTTTGTCAGCATTTGAGAACAGAGAAACTGATTGAAACGGGACAAATTCATTTTGGATCAATTGATGTCTTTGGGCTGGATGCCAGGCTTTATCGCGACAAACATTATCCAATGGATCCAAAAGCTTTCAAAAAAATGCCACAGGCTATGCTGCGTGAAACCAACAGGATTTTTCTTGTCGACTCGATCAAAACTCATGATGCAGAGATTCATTACAAAGAGATAGTCGAAAAAGCATCACATCCGGGTTACATCTTTTTTACTCAATTCAACCTTACCCTATACAATATCACCAACGACCCGATCAGGTTAAAAACAGACTCAGTAGCACGTGTAGTTTTAAATGCCAAAATCATGGGACAAACCGACCTACAGTTATTTCTGTTTCTGGAGTTGAAAAGCAAAAACGATGCTTTTTGGTTCACCGGTCACACGGGTTCTATTCCTTTTGAGTTGCTCAATCCGGTTACGCAGAATCTGGTAGGGATAGACATGCAAGGAGGCGAAGGGCGTTTACTTATCCCGAAGATAAACGGCGACAGCAGCAACACCAGCGGGCAGGTATTATTTTTATACAAAAAACTAAGGGTCGGGCTGTATAACCGCGAAAAAGCCACCTCAACCACAGGGATTACCCGTGGCATGGCCAATATACTTTTAAACGACCTTTTTATCCGATCCAATAACCCTATTTGGCTACGGAAACCTAAAAAAGGCATGGTTTATTTTGACAGGGTGGATGAAAAATCATTCGTGTTTTATGTATGGAAAAGTGTTCTCAGTGGCATGCTATCGACTTTTGGCGTAAACTCACGCGAACAACGTAACGAAAAAAGAGTTTTAATGCAAAATGTGCAATAAAATACACAGCATATTTAGTACATTTGTACCTTTTTTAAACTTAATTTTTGAAACAATGAATTATAAAACAATTACACTTTCGTTAATCGCCTTGATATTTATTAATATTACGGCCTTTGCTCAGGAAGAAAAAGAGGAAAAAGAAGGGTATCAATTCGTGGATGAAATTTACATCGATAACACGCCGGTAAAAAACCAATACCGTTCAGGAACCTGTTGGAGTTTTTCTGGACTCGCCTTTCTGGAAGCCGAAATCTTACGCGAAACGGGAAAAGAGTACGACCTTTCAGAAATGTTTGTGGTACACCATACCTATTCTGATAAGGCAGAGAAGTATGTAAGGCTCAACGGAAATCTCAATTTTGGAGGCGGAGCAGAAGTTACTGACGTTTTTCGGGTATTCGACCTTTATGGCATGATGCCTGAAATTGCTTATGCAGGGCTAAACTACGGAGAACCAATGCATACCCATGGCGAATTGGACGAACTCCTGAAAAGCTATGTTGAAGCGATAATCAAAAACAAAAACCGCAAGCTAACACCAGTATGGCATGATGGCTACAACAAAGTACTTGACACCTACTTGGGAGAAATTCCTGCCACCTTTAGCTATGAAGGGGCTGAATACAACCCAAAAAGTTTTGCTGAATCAACTGGTTTTAAAACTGAGAACTATATTGAAATCACCTCTTATACGCACCGTCCGTACTACAAACCTTTTATTATGGAAATTCCTGATAACTGGCTTTGGGCTGAAATTTACAACGTGAAACTAGAGGAGATGATGCAAACCATCGACAATGCCCTCGAAAAAGGGTACACTATCGCCTGGGGTGCTGACGTGAGCGACAAAGGTTTTTCATGGAAAAACGGAGTGGCAGTAATCCCAGATGAAGACAAATCAGATTTGGCCGGAACAGAAAAAGAGAAATGGGAAAGTTTGACCAAGAAAGAAAGAGAAGCCGCGATGTTCAGCTTTAACGGTCCTTTAAAAGAAAAAGAAATTACCCCCGAAATGAGACAACAACACTACGACAACTACATGGTTACCGACGATCATGGCATGTTAATCGTGGGTAAAGCAAAAGACCAGAATGGCAATGTATTCTACAAAATTAAAAACTCATGGGGTACAGAAGATCACGTTTATGACGGTTACTTTTACGCCTCCGAAGCTTATGTAAAACTTCAAACCATCGGAATCGCCGTGCATAAAGATGCACTCCCAAAGAGTGTAAAAAAAGAACTAGGTCTCTAGTGAAATAAAAGCAACACCCGCATTGGGTGTTGCTTTTATTTGATTACCTAAAACCTTTGGCGCTCCACATCTCCGGTGATTTTTCGTTGTCACCAGCAGTTAAAACATCTTAACGGCTGACTAGCTGCTTGTTACAGGTTAGATTAATGACCTTGCGGACGCCCAATCAATTTGGAGAATAGTATTACTTTTGCACAATCTATTAAATGCTTATGATGGAAGTTGACTTTGACGCTGTAAGACCCTATAATGACCACGAGGTACGCGAAGCGATTCCGCGTATTCTAGCTGACCCAAAATTTAATGCGATGATGGATTACCTGTTTGAGCCTCAAAAAAAACTGGAAATCATCAAAAAACTACCTGAAGCTGAAGGCTTTACTGACTTTCAAGAAATCCTAACCCTTCCCGCAGTAGAAAAGATCCTGAGCGACACCACAGATGGAATTCACTCATCGGGATATGAGCATATTTCACCTGAAAGCCATTATATTTTTGTGGCTAATCACCGCGATATCATTCTTGATTCCAGCATTTTAGGACTTTCACATTTAAAAAAAGGCTATCGTGTAACTCAAACCACGTGGGGGAACAACTTGATGATCAATCAATTGATTGTTGATCTGGGTAAATCCAACCAAATGATAACGGTTTTCAGGGAGGGAACACCCAAAGAACTACTGCACAACTCACAACGCCTTTCAACTTACATGAGATACTCTTCTGTTGTTCAAAATAATTCAATTTGGATTGCTCAACGGAAGGGAAGAACCAAAGACGGGTCGGACAAAACAGATGTAACCATTTTAAAAATGTTGAGCTTGTCGGGTGAGGGAGATTTTTTGGAAAGCCTAAAAGAAATAAACCTGACCCCTCTGGCCATTTCATACGAGTGGGAACCCTGCGATGCCATGAAGGTGCGCGAAATTTACCTGTCACAACAGGGTGCATATGAGAAACAACCCGATGAAGATTTCAAATCAATCATTGGTGGTGTACTTGGACAGAAAGGCGGTGTACATTTAGCCATTGGCACGCCATTGTCGGAAACCATTGGCCAGCTTGACTTGGCTCAACTTACCCATAACGAAATACTGGCCGAAATTGCCGGGATAATCGATGAGCAAATTTACACCCATTACCACCTCTGGCCTTCAAATTATCTGGCTTTCGACCTGTTGAATAACACCGAAAACTACCGTCATCATTATACCGAAGACACTCTTGCACATTTGAATGAAAGATACGACCATACCACAGCGGTGGTTGGGAAAGACAATGAAGAAATAAAAAACCTGTTCCTGAAGTTATATGCTAATCCGGTGATTAACAAATTAAAAGTATTGGATAAAATTGAAAAATAATTACCTGTAGGCAACTTGTTCCGAATTGAAAAAAATACCAGAAATGACCACAATTTCCAAAGACACACTTAAAATAGAGGACTACAAAAGCATCCTGCTTAGGGATCAAAAAATCTCGATTGATGATTACACCATGGGGAACGTAGAAAAGTGCTATCAGTTTCTAGAAGAGTTTTCTGTAAACAAAATCATCTATGGAGTAAATACCGGCCTTGGCCCAATGGCACAATACCGCATCGAAAGCGCAGATCAGGTAAAGTTACAATACAACCTTATCCGCAGCCATGCAGCCGGATCGGGGAAACCTCTCGAGCCCATTTGTGTGCGGGCTGCTATGATCAGCCGGTTAAAAAGTCTATCGTTGGGACATTCAGGAATTCACACCGATGCCATACAACTTCTGGCCACCTTGCTAAACCACCACATTATACCTTTTATTCCCGAACATGGCGGTGTCGGGGCAAGTGGTGATCTCGTTCAACTGGCTCATCTGGCACTTGTTCTCATTGGCGAAGGTGAAGTGTTTTATCACGACAAACGACAAAATACGGCCGATGTTTTTGCCACCCTGGGCATCACGCCACTAAAAATCAGACTACGCGAAGGACTGGGTCTTATTAATGGAACCTCCGTAATGTCAGGCATTGGAATCACCAACGTTATATTTGCTCAGCGGGCTATCGAATGGACAGTGTATGCCAGTGCCATGATTAACGAACTTGTAGAGTCGTTCGATGATCATTTTTCGAAAGTGCTCAACGAAGTTAAAAAGCATCAGGGGCAACATCGGATTGCTGAGTCAATGCGTGCTATCCTGAACGATAGTCAACTCATTAAAAAACGTGATGACTTGCTTTTTAATGGAAAAATTGAAGAAAAAATCTTCAAACAGAAAATACAGGAATACTATTCATTAAGATGTGTTCCTCAGATACTTGGGCCAATAATTGACACCCTTGAGAACACAAAAAATGTACTTGTTAACGAAGTAAATTCCGCCAACGACAACCCAATTGTTGATATGGAAACCAAAACAGTATATCACGGCGGAAACTTTCACGGCGACTATGTTTCGTTTGAGATGGATAAGCTAAAGATTGCTGTTACCAAACTCTCGATGCTGGCTGAAAGGCAATTAAATTTCTTGATGAACAACAAGATAAACGACATTCTGCCCCCCTTCGTTAACCTGGGAACTCTTGGCTTAAATTTAGGCATGCAGGGAACACAATTCACTGCCACTTCAACGGTTGCTGAGAACCAAACCCTTGCAAACCCAATGTATGTGCATAGCATACCCAGCAACAACGACAACCAGGATATTGTCAGCATGGGTACCAATGCCGCCTTGCTTGCGAAAAAAACTATTCACAACACCTTCGAAGTGCTGGCCATCGAGTTCCTGACCATCATTCAGGCTATCGACTATTTGAAAATAGAGCCTAAAATGAGCTCCAAAACAAAAAAACTTTACCACCAATTGCGAGAACTTGTGCCTGTTTTCACAGAAGACACACCCAAATACAAAGAATTGCTGCTGATTCGTGACTTTTTGTTTAACAACGAACCTAATAGCTAAACGTATGAACAACCTAAACTTTGCCCTTGTTACCGGAGGATCGGGTGGAATTGGTAGCGCCATATGCAAACAACTTGCGAAAGATGGCTTTAAGGTTCTGGTGCATTATCACAGCAACAGTGAAAAAGCGGAGCAAATCGTCATTGACATCAAAGAAGCTGGAGGCTATGCAGAACTGATAAAATTTGATGTCTCAAATCAGGAGGAAGTAAAAAGTGCTCTCGAACAATGGAAAGCGCAACACGACGATAACGAATACATCTCCTTGCTGGTTAACAATGCCGGAATCTCAAAAGATGCCTTAATGGTATGGATGGAATCAGCCGACTGGAAATCGGTTATCGACACCAACCTGAACAGCTTTTTTTATGTAACAGGAGCCCTGTTAAAAGATATGATCATAAAAAAGTGGGGACGGATAATCAATGTCGTCTCCCTGTCAGGAGTGAAAGGGCTGCCCGGACAAACCAATTACAGCGCTGCTAAAGCCGGCGTTATTGGGGCTACCAAAGCATTGGCACAAGAAGTAGCCAAGAAAAAAGTTACGGTCAATGCCGTTGCTCCGGGTTACATAAAGACAGAAATGATAAAAAATCTGGACGAATCGCAACTTAAAGCACTTATTCCCGCCAACAGGTTTGGAAAACCTGAAGAAGTAGCTTCTGTGGTTGCATTTTTAGCCAGCGAAGGATCATCCTATATCACCGGAGAAGTTATCAACATCAATGGTGGACTACACACTTAAACAACTACTATTAAGAACCTTAGCTAAACTACGACAAAAGATGAGACGTGTTGTTATTACCGGGATGGGAATATATTCAACGATAGGGAAAAACCTCGACGAAGTAACCCGTTCCCTTTATGAAGGAAAATCCGGGATTATTTTTGACCCTGAGCGTAAACAGATGGGATTTAGATCGGCACTTACCGGGTTTATTGAACGACCCGTAATGAAAGGCCTCTTGCCCCGTAGGATGCGTGTCGGGCTTCCCGAACAAGGAGAATATGCTTACATCGCTACTGCCGAAGCACTTACCAACGCAAGAATCGATGAAGACTTCCTTAACTCTCAAGAAATTGGCATCCTTTACGGCAACGACAGCAGCTCCACATCTGTTGTAGAAGCTGCCGATATTCTGCGCGAAAAGAAAAACACCACAATGATCGGATCTGGTTCAATTTTTCAATCGATGAATTCTACGGTGAGCATGAACCTCTCGGTAATTCTGAAATTAAAAGGAATAAATTTCACTATCAGCGGAGCGTGTGCCAGCGGATCTCATGCTATCGGCATGGCCTATTTCATGATAAAAAACGGACTACAAGACACCATTATCTGTGGGGGTGCACAAGAAATAAACCCACTTTCGATGTGTAGCTTTGATGCGCTAAATGCTTTTTCGGTGCGTGAAGACAATCCACAAAAAGCATCACGCCCTTTCGACCGCGACCGCGACGGCCTCGTGCCAAGTGGTGGTGGCGCAACCCTTATTCTGGAATCGTATGAAACAGCTGTTAAAAGAGGCGCTCCAATTTTGGGCGAAGTCATTGGCTACGGGTTCTCTTCCAATGGCGACCACATCTCGGTTCCAAACGTTGAAGGCCCTGTAAAATCGCTACAACGCGCGTTAGATGACGCCAAACTTAAACCTATAGACATTGATTACCTGAACGCTCACGCCACTTCAACCCCCGTTGGTGATCAAAACGAGGCCAATGCCATCTACAGAATATTTGACCAGGGTCGCGTGCCTGTAAGCTCAACTAAAGGAATGACAGGCCATGAAATGTGGATGGGAGGAACAAGCGAAGTGATTTATTCAATGCTTATGGCCCAACATTCTTTCATTGCGCCAAATTTAAACTTTGAAAACCCTGATGAATATTCAGCCAAGCTAAATATTATCAGTCAAACCAAAGAACATAAGATTACCACGTTTCTATCAAACTCATTCGGTTTCGGAGGAACCAACTCAACTTTAATAGTAAAAAAGTTATAGGAACGTGAATTACTAACTAACAGTTTTTTTATTTTTGCCGAATAACACCTACTGACAGAAAAAGATTATGGACAGAAGTACAATCATCGAAAAGATTAATGAGTTTCTCATCGAAGAGTTTGAGCTGGAGGAAGATCAGTTGAGTAAAGACGCACTCTTAAAAGAGGACCTCGACATCGAAAGCCTTGATTTTGTTGATATTGCCGTAATCCTGGAGAACATGTTCGGCATCAAAGTTACCAGCGAACATCTAAGCAAAATAATTACCCTAAACGACCTTTACGATTTCGTTTTTGAACATAGCATTAAATAATGTCCGCTCAATGGAAGGGGAAAACCCGCGGAGGTAAGGCTGGCTATTTTGCCTTTATTTTTCTTTTAAAACATTTGGGCATAAATGCAGCATATACCTTGTTGATATTTGTTTCGGCCTATTTTGTGGTTTTTGTCCGTTCTGCCCGCAATCCGATGTACTACTTCTACCGCAAGGTGCTACACTTTAGCTTGTCTAAAAGCATCCGCTACCTTTTTCTGAACAGTTATCGGTTTGGTCAGGTGTTAATCGATAAAGTGGCCATTATGTCAGGCATGGAATCACACTATACATTTGATTTCGAGGGCGAACAACACTTACACCAAATGGCGGTAAGCACCGGAGGTTTTATTATCGGGGCACATATCGGAAATTGGGAAATTGCCGGACACCTTCTAAAAAGAATCCCTACCCGCGTGCATATTGTGATGCTGGAGGCCGAACATGAAAAGATCAAAAACATGCTGAATCAGGTAATGACAGAGAAAAGCATGAGCATCATCCCAATAAAACAAGATCTTTCTCATCTGTTTGCCATACAAGAAGCCATGGCAAAAAACGAACTTATTGCCATACATGGCGATCGTTTTTTAGAAGGTTCAAAACCTGTATCAATGCCTTTTTTTGGTCTAGAGGCTGATTTCCCCACAGGCCCTTTTAGTATGGCCATTCGGTTTGGTAAACCCATGACTTTTGTCTCTGCCATGCGCATGAAAGGAAAACATTATCATTTTTTTGCCACTCCTCCCACGACTTATCCATCAGAAAGAAAGACACTTAACACTTCTCTTAAGATAGCCATGTCCGCTTATATCCGTGAGATGGAAAGGGTACTAAAAAAGTTCCCGGAGCAATGGTTTAATTATTATTATTTTTGGAAACAAAACCCAACATCATGAAAATTACTTACGGCCACGACAACAAAACTGCTTTGCAGGCAAAGTTTGATGCGCAAAAAATTGCGTTTGGACCAATCATGTTTCAGGCTTCTATTGCCTTACGCAACCTGGGCATACTCGACCACCTTTTTAACAACAGGAAGACCGGGTCAACCATGGAAGAGATTGCCGAAGCACTAAACCTTTCTGTTTATGGCGTTAAAGTACTCCTGGAAGCTGGTTTAAGTCTTGAAATGGTTCAGGTTGAACAAGATCGTTACTCCATCACAAAAACTGGTTATTTTATTCTGAAAGACGAACTGACCCGCGTTAATATGGACTTCGTCCAGGATGTTAACTACCTGGGAATGTTTAAGCTGCAAGAAGCCATCACCAATGGCAAACCCGAAGGGCTTTCTGTTTTTGGACAGTGGAATACAGTATATGAAGCCCTCGCCGAGCTTCCCGAAAAAGTACGGAAAAGCTGGTTTGCCTTCGACCATTTCTACTCTGATTATGCCTTTCCGGAAGTGCTTCCTTATATTTTCGAGAACAAACCAACGAAAATATTGGATGTGGGAGGAAATACAGGCAAGTTCTCCATATTCTGCGCCGGCAACAACCCTGACATACAACTAACTATCCTCGATTTACCGGGTCAGGTTGCAGAAGCAAATAACAATATTGAATCCGCCGGTTTTTCAAATCGGATTTCAACGCATGCCCTTAATCTTCTCGACGACAGCATTCCTTTTCCAAAGGGATATGATGCCATCTGGATGAGTCAGTTTCTGGATTGTTTTTCACAGGAACAGATCCTGAGTTTGCTCAATCGTTCGTACAATGCTCTTGATGCAAATGGTTCCTTGTTCATTCTTGAAACCTATTGGGATCGGCAAGCTTATCCTGCTTCCACCTACAGCCTGCATGGAACCACGCTATATTTCACTGCTATTGCCAACGGCAACAGCCAAATGTATCATTCGCGCGATATGGTCAGGTTAGTTGAGGCCTCAGGTTTTAAAATCGATCGCATGATTGATAATATTGGGGTCAGTCACACGCTGCTTGAGTGTTCAAAACGATAAACACGAAAAAAGGCTGTCCGATAACAGACAGCCTTTTTTATTTTCTATTGATTTTTAATACTCCTCTTCATTAAAGAAGAAATCATCTTTTGTGGGATAATCCGGCCATAAATCTTCGATACGGTCGTAAATCTCCCCTTCATCTTCCATCTCGACCAGATTTTCAATTACCTCACTTGGAGCACCAGTTCGAACTGCCCATTCAATTAGCTCCTCTTTGGTGGCAGGCCAGGGGGCATCTTCAAGTTTCGATGCCAATTCTAAAGTCCAATACATGGTATATCCGATTTAGTTATTTTTTTTGCAAAAATAATTTTTTTTTAAAGGAAAACAAGTAATATAACATATTTAATATATATGGCTATATCCTTGGTTTCCAAAGCGTTTCCGTCGCACCAAGGTCATGAGACAGTCTTCTGGAAAGAACAAAAAGGTAATCTGAAAGTCGGTTGAGGTATTTTATATTCAGCGGGTCAACCTTTTGCTCGCGGTCGAGCCTGATAACAAGGCGTTCGGCACGACGGCAAACTGTTCGCGCGATATGACAATAAGATACAATTACATGCCCTCCTGAAAGTATAAACGAACTTAATTCGGGGAGTTCCTCATTCATGTCATCAATTACTTTTTCAAGAAAAAGTATATCCTCTTCGACTATCGTAGGCAATGGATTTCGTAATGGATTACCATCGTGTGCCAGAAGTGATTCAATGGTAAAGAGCCGATCCTGTATCTCTAGGAGTATGGATGTGTATTTTGCATCGATGGCCTGATCGCGCAAGAGCCCTATCCACGAAACAAGCTCATCTACTGTACCATAACACTCTATCCGCAGGTCATCTTTCGAAACGCGGCTTCCGCCGATGAGCGAGGTTGTTCCGCTATCTCCTGTTTTTGTATATATCTTCCAGTCGTGACTCATGTAAGCTTTTGCTTTGATTAAAAATTAATTGCCGTCTGCCAGCTGATAGTCTTTGATTGTTTTTACATGGTGGTTAATCTCATCAGAGGCAATTTCACCATCTATCATACGGATAATGCGATGCGCATGACTCGCGATGTCTTCCTCGTGAGTTACAACGATAATGGTATTCCCCAGTTTATGGATTTCTTCAAGGAGACCCATGATTTCAATAGAAGTCTTGCTATCGAGGTTTCCTGTTGGCTCATCAGCCAATACAATCGATGGATTGTTTACCAACGCCCTGGCAATCGCCACACGTTGTCGCTGCCCACCGCTGAGCTCATTAGGTCTATGAGTCATCCTGTCGGCGAGTTGCACTTGCCGCAACGAATTGGTTGCCATTTCCAGACGCTGGTGTTTATTCTTCCCGGCGTAGATCAAGGGCAACATCACATTTTCCAGAGCAGTAGAACGAGGCAACAAGTTAAAAGTCTGGAAAATAAAACCAATTTCTTTGTTACGGACATCAGCCAGCTCGTTGTCGCTCATTTTGCTCACGTCAACTCCATTCAAAAAATAACTGCCCGAAGTCGGTGTGTCAAGACATCCAAGGATATTCATCATAGTTGACTTGCCCGATCCTGATGGTCCCATTAAAGCCACGAATTCATTTTGATAAACCGAAAGACTTACCTCACGTAAAGCCTTAACCGTTTCTGTACCAACCTGATAAAAACGACAAATATCTTTTAAAATAATGATTTCTTTTTTCATAACATGTATTTTTTCGACACACCCAAAACTACTAATTTACCTGATTAAAAATTACTTTTTCAATAACGAATTACAAAATCCTGTTTTTCAATTCCTTTTCTGAAAAACACCAGTCCAAACCAAAAAAGATCGATGGTGATTAAAACCTCGTCGCTTCTTTTTATCTCTTCCCATGATTCCCTCATTTCAGGCGACCAGTGGATATCATCAAATATAAACAAGGTGTTTTCATGGGCCAGAGGTAAACATTTGTAAAAATAGTCAAGCGTAGGCTCTTTCCTGTGGTTACCATCAAAAAAGACAAAGTCAAGTCGGGTGAATTTTTTCAAAACATCATCCAGAATGACATCGAAGTTCCCCACTTCCACTTCGATATTTGACAGGTTTAGCTGTTGAAAAACCTCCTGAGCAATAGCCGCCAACCCGGAGCATCCCTCCATGGTAATCATCTTCGAGTCTGGCGCTCCTGACTTGATATAAGCACTACTCACTCCTGCCGCTGTCCCAAATTCTAAAATATACTCAGGATGGGTCGATTTGGAAAGTCGATATAAAAGCTCCAATCTACTTTTGTGCTGGCTTCGTTGTTTTACAATCTCTTTCAGGGGCAGTCTCTTGGTTTTGTACTTACTATTTCCTGCTCCAGATCCAAAGTCAACCGTCTCCACAACACTTCTTCGTTTTAACAACGCGTTTTTCATTTGATTAAGTTGGGCGTATTCAGGGTATATTTTGTGATCGCGAAAAACCTGTTCAATCAAATTGTACACAAATGGGGAATGTATAGTAAAACGTGTCTGGGCTTTGATTAGAAATTGTATGTATTGTTTTATCTGGAAAAGCATATTGGACATGACTACTGATTATTGAAAAGCAACTTTGTTAACATAAAACACCACCCGATCCTCTTTATCACTCATGGTACGATTCCTAATTACCTGATCGCCATAGATCAAAAAGAAATTATCATACCAATGCACAAGGGAGTTGTCTTCATCTTCAATCACCTTGTCGCGGGTAAAAAGTCCTGCCACATTTATTTCATCCTCAGTAATCTGTTTTCCGTCCTTATAGGCCTGGGAATACAATTTTCCTTTGTTCGCGTAACCCAGTGTAATGTATGGACTATCGGCTATGATACAGGTGTGATTTTTAAGCTTGAAGGACACCAGGTCACTCATCACCAATTCATTGTCCCAAAGCATATTACCATCCGAGGAAAAAGCGGCCAATATAGCATCTTCGTATTTATACCCGGCAAAAACGCGGTAAGTATAGGGATAAGGACGACCGTAATAATCATAATCCATTCTGGTTTCGGTTCGGTACTGTGGGCTGAAGATTTCAGCGGATACAATATACTCACCGTTCATGGATAGAGCCACAGCCTCTGTAAGATGAAAAAAGGAAGTAAGGACGCGCTGTTTTTCCTTTGCTCCAGTTGAATCAACCACGGTGCGGGCATTGATTACTTCAGGCTGCTTTTCAGCTCCCTGTAGTTGAGTAAAATTAAGAAAATCGAAATAATTGATTGTCGTTTGGGTGGTGTTCTCAAACTTTAAAAAATAGAACCCTGCACTTCTGGCCGTTTCGATATCTCTGACATCCTTCAATGAAGCCATTCGTCCGGCAACAATATCATACGACCCGACAACAACTAAATGTTCAGGATAATTTGGGAAGAACTCAAAGTCGCGCAGCATTCTGATTCCGTCTGAACTTTCAATCTGGTATTCCCTGATTAGCTTACGCGACGGATTGTATAACAGGATTTTATCCTTAACATAACGGCCATCACTTACAATTTTTTGGGCCACGATGAAATGACGGGATGCTCTGTCCACATCAAGTTTCATAATCATGCTCTCGCTGTCAGGAGAAAGATGTTCGGGAAACACATCCCCAGAAATCAAGCTAACGAAAAGCAAATCAGTAGCAAATTTATTCAGGTTCAAAGCCAGACATGCCGTATTGTCAATCACCTCAAATCCGACGATCTCACATTTTTCAGGCAAAGTTCCGGATATCTGTGAAAACGACTGATTGGCTGCATCATAGGTGACCAATTCATAAAAATCGTACGCAGATCCTTTCATTTTTCCGGAATTGCGGAAAAGGAGGTGAATGCGCTTTCCATTTAACCGTGCTCCTTTGTATTCAATTGGTTCGTTGATCGATACGAATTTCAGCCACTCCTGGTCGAGTTTTTCGTCAAAAAGGCCAAAATACCAGTTTCTTTTGCCTAGTTCGTTGACTTCATTACTTGCATAAAAAATCAACACCCCATTTTCTCCCATTGGTTCAACGTGGTAGCTGTCGGCATCCATGTCGGCAGGTATTTCAAGACGGACAGTCTTAAACTCCTGGGCATGAATTATAAGCCCGTAACACATGATATATAGTAATACAAAAAAGCGCATGATGATCTTAATGTGGATTATTAACGACAAATGACTAAAATAAGTATAAAAATAGCAATAATCGTGCAATAAAAAAGCCCACCGGGTAAGGTGAGCTTTAGAATATGAAGTTAGCTGTGTTTTAGCGTACAATAATTTTGTTTATTGCGGTTGTTCCATCAGCATAGGCTACCCGAACAAAGTAAACACCAGATTTCAGTTCATTAACTGAAACAGTGTTTGATCCGGTCACAACCGGTTGGCTTAACACTTTTTGTCCCATAAGGTTAACGATTTCCATGGTTGCATTTTCGTTTGAAACCACCTGAATAAAATCAGTCGCCGGATTAGGGTATACCTGTAATTCAATGGTATTGTTTTGAACGATGTCGGTTTTCAATATTCCCATCACGCGACATTCGGTAAGTTCCCATGTAGCCGATTCAGTTTCGGTGGAAGTAAATCTGAAACCCAGGTAGAAAGAGGCAGAACCATAGGCATCTAATTCAATATCACCCGAGGGAGTCCACACCCATGAGCCTGCAGACCATGCAGCTTCATCAGTGATGCTGTTCCATGTAAAATCCGTTGGGTCTCCTGAGCCGTCATAATCATTTGAATAGTATAATTCCAAGTCAGGACCGGTGTAATTGGCAGCAGTAGTAAAGCTAAACAGCACATCTTCATACAAAGAGAGGTTTAACATGGGAGAAATCAGCCAATCCTCGTTGGCATAAGGTTGTCCTTGATATCCACTTACCTTGGCGAAGGTTACTCCTCCAAATTCATCCTGAAACCATTCCTGATCACCTATAACACTATAGGGTGTCCAAACACCAAGGCCTGAAGCAAAGTTTTCATAGCTGATAATGGTTGCATTTTCGGTGGTAGCAGAAGTTACTGGCGCAGTTCCATCAGTTTTATAATCGATATTGGCAGCAGCATTGGTATAGGGATAAATATAAAAGGTATAGGTTTGATCGCCTACCAGATTATCAAATACCACGTTCTCAACTCCAAAATCCACATTCAGAGCGGCAGCTCCATCCGTCCAATCGGTATCATCAGACTCCACAACACCATCCACTGGAGGAACAACAGTGGTACCATCTTTTACACCTTTAACCAGATAAGCACGTGGCAATTGTCCTCCAACCGCATCAACCCAGTTAAGGTTGATTGACAAGGCAACCACTTCCGAACCAAAACTTGTTGGATAGTTGGTTGGTTCGGGGTAAACGGTTTGATCACCTACGAAATTAAAATCATCATAGTAAACATATCCCCCTTCTGCGGCTTCTTTATATACACGCACTTCGAGGTAGAATTGAGTTGCTCCGGCAGGTGCAATTACATCGTTAGTATATAAAACCCAATTCGGGCTATCAGTGGAATAATCTGATTCAATAGTTGTTCCTACCGTAGCGCCACCGGCATCCAAAAACTTCGACCATACACGGGTTTTGGCATTCGGATCGTTATCGTAATAGTAATAACTCAGTGTATAGGAAGCTCCTTCGGTAATTCCAGTAATATATTCATGGCCAAAATCCTGCGTACCTGAAGCACTTTGATGTCTGGCTGAATAAAGACCGTCATGAACAATAGTCGACTCTTGGGTAATGTTTTCAACATGATCCCAATTGTTTGGCACTCCGCCAGTCCACTGTTCCAAATCACCGTTTACAACCATATTTTGGGCTTTAAGTGGTGTGAAAGCGAAGGTTAATGCAACGAAGGCAATACTAAAAGATAATAGATAGATTTTTTTCATTTGTTAACTGTATTTAGATTATAAAGAGATGAAAACCAGGCACTCGACAAAAAGTGAATGCCTGGTTTTGAAAATTGTTACTGTATTTAGATACTCTTAATTAAATATTAACTTCTTAACACTCATCTTACCAGTAGCTACATCAGTTATCCGGATAAAATACAAACCGTCTTCAACATGGTTCACACTTATCTGGTCGTTAGATTGTACAGTATTATGATAAACAACCTTTCCTGTAATGTCCATAACCTGAACTTCGGCAGCCGTCATGTCGGCCATCTGAAGGGTGAACGTACCATTTGAAGGATTCGGGTACACAGCAATGCTGTTTTCAGAAAGTTCGTTAAGATCGGTTATCAAAATGGTAACAATGTTACTAGCACCTGATTCACCCAGATCGTAAACTGCGGTAACATAGTACTCATGTGTTCCCACACCGGGCATTTCGTCGAAATACTCAGTACCGGTTACCAGATCAGCGTTGATTTGAACGTTATCGCGGTACACATTGTATCCTAATAGTTCGGCAGAAACATTGCGTGAGGCCTGTGCGGTAACAAAAGGATTTCCGGTGGTTAGGTTACTAAACCCGGAGGCTTTGGTTGCTTTTCCAACCACAGGCTGAGCAGGATTGTAAACAATTGAAGATTTTGTTGCACTTACCGAGAAATCATCCACCAGAAGGATGAATGCATCGTTAGAAACACACTGAATACCAACATATACAGTTTGTCCTACAAAAGCACTCATGTCATAAGTAAATTCCGTCCAGTCGTCAACGGGAGCTTCAACATATTGTCCCTCAGAAATGATAACAAAGTCTTCGGGATTCAATCCGGTTGTAGAAACGCCAACCCGGAATCTCTCGAGTCCATACTGATCGGTATATGATTTGGCAAAGAAAGAAGTCATGAACCCATCACCAATGGTAATTAGTGGGGTTATCAGCCAGTCGTTGTTGGGTGGTGTAACTGAAGCAAAGCAAGCAGCCACTTTATCACCTGAATGGGGGATAAGGTCTGGCACGGGCGGTGTGGTCATTGAAGGATTGAAAATAATAAATGATTGCGCAGCACCAGCATTAGGCCAGTCGGTATCAGTCATTCCGTAAGTGTCGCTTCCATCTACATCAAGATTTGTCCAGGGGGCAAAATCGATTACAAAATCATTGTACGACTCGAAATCATCTTCAAAAGGCTCTGCAACGCCACCATTCCATGACAGCATTACATCTTCAGCTATAGTAACCTCAGCTTGCAGATTCGTTGGAGCAGGCAGGTCAACTACAGTAATGTAGTCAAGCATCATTAGCTCGTCGGTTACAACGCCGTTAGTTACAGAGAGCGTAACATCCCATGTACCTTCCACATCATAAATAATTTCAGGAGGAGTCTGACCATCCCATGTTTCAGGAGTTCCCCCCTCAAAAGTCCATGTCCATTGGGTAATTGTTCCAAACGACAAATCTGTAAACACAACACCACCGCCCAGATTAACTTGGGTAGGAACACCTTCGAAACCGGCAATGATGGCATTGGCACAGCCAAAGCCAGGCGTTGCAAAAATACTGTCACCGGCAGCATTTACAGCAGCAAAATTAACTGAGTGAGTCCAGTTTTCGGCTACATTGTTGTCCAGATTAGGATTACAGAAAGTTAGTGAAGGACCATACCCATCGGCAAGTGTATCCCATGGAAGTACATCATCATAGGCTACCAAATCAACCACATTGTTAAAGCTGTCCGATAATTCCAGTTCTTCACCCCCATTACTCAAAGCACCACCAGTCCATTGGTAGGTATCAACACCAAATGTTGACAACATAGCTACAGAATTATAGGCTACCAGGAGATATTCCTGAGGTTGCAAGGTTACATCCGGGAATACAAATTCAATCCCTTTAGTGAAGGTGTACCCTAACATATTAACAGCCTCGCTATCATTGTTATAAATTTCAACAAACTCAAGTGAGTCGGTACCACTTTCAGGTGGGTTATACATAATTTCGGTAATAACGAGCAATGGTGCATCGAATGGAGCTGCCAACGCAAAAGTTTCATCGCTCAGGTCGAAAGGATTTCCATCGACTGTTCCAGAGATCATGATTTTATAATCGCTGGCAACAGCAAGGTTATCGAACACAAACCAGGCAAAAGTCTGATTTGAGACAGGATAGTTTGCTGCGAGCAATACCGGATCATGTCCTTCTCTAACCAGTTCGATGTCTACATTTCCGTCCCATCCTTCAACAGTCCAGGTGATATCATATGTTGTGTTAATATCGATGATTTCACCCCCATTGGGAGACAGAATATTAATCGGGAAATTTATACTGCCTGGAGTTCCACCTTCTTCATTGCTTGCCCTCCAGTTTTCGCCCAAAGCGTTATCTAAACCAGGGTTAAGTAACGACAAAGTCGGGCCGTCTCCATCAGGAGAAGAAGGCCATGGATCGTCATCAAAATATTCAACACGGTCGATCAATATGCCGCTGGCATTGTACAAGCGAATGATGTCAGTAGTATTTCCCATTGCCCATCCAGCCCAGGAGCCATCATAATCAGGAGTAAAAGGGAAGACACCACCAGTAGCTACTTCGATTGTAAAGTATCCATAGGCCTCAATTGTGTAACCTGCCGGGATTAAAATAGGAGTATGTGTTGCGTTGTCATCCAGGAGTTTCCAGTTTTCAAGACTAATTGGTTGATCGGTGTTGTTAAACAGCTCAACCCATTCCTCGTCAGTTCCCGGAGAGTTATACATAATCTCGTTGATAACCAAAGCGGGAGTAGTCGGAACTGTCCAGCTCAGGGTTTGGGCCACGTCGGTAGGCACGGTAAAGGTCCAGTTGCCAGCCACCCAATTGCCTTCGGTATCGTTTACACCCCATTCCCATGTATTGCTTCCACCGTCTACTACTAATTCCTGCTGACATGTCCAGATGTGGTCGCCGGCAGTAACGTCACCATTTGTACCATCGTCATAAAATGGAGTATGTTCCATTCCACCGCCCCAAGACGGGTCATATTGTCCGTTTCCATCCCAGCTTCCTTTAAGAGAAAAACCATCGTAATGCTGACCAGCAGCATCATCTACAATAAAAGTAACCAAGGCAGTTGGTGGTGGCGGACCACTGATGGTGGTCGTGTTGGTGGCAAAATCATAGGTAAAGGTGGTTGGGTTTACACCATCCGTTAAGAACGGCACGTTGCCACCTGTACTTTGATCCCAGTTATGGTTAAAGGTAACTTTAGCCTCATAGTTTCCGGCAGGAATAGTCAGTTCGAGGGTAAAAATATCATCTCCTTCAGGGTCTGACATTTCACCGATAAGGTCAGTTGGATCCCAGTCGTTTCCACCTAGTTCAGAAACAAAATTTCCGGCTACAACAGGCAGAGTATGAGTAACCAGGTTTGCCTCATAGTTGTATTTCCAGGTAACATCCTGCGCCGCAGCAAGTACTATTTGCTGGTTGTTTCCAGGGTACCAGTTTCCATCATCAACCACTTTATATTCATGGGTTGCGGCTGTTAGGTTCTTTGTGAGTTCCATAACACCGTTGGCATTTAAGATCAACTCGTAATCAGGAGAGCTGGCGTTCCAGCTATTAAATGATCCCGCGATAAATGCAGAAATATTGAAATCACCTGCAACAGTCACATTATCCACTTCCCAGGTGGCTGCACCGGCAGTGGTACTGATGTATTTAAAAGCCACATAGGTATTTGCTCCCACCAGTGCGTTGATATCAGCAGTTCCTGCATCGTTGAAAGTCCAGCTTCCTGTAGCGGGGAACGCAAATTGCGAGGTGAGGTCTGTCCATGTAAAACCTGCCGGATCGCTAGTGCCATCATAATCTGTTGAAATCAACACTGATAGACCGGTGTTATCGCCATAATTCCTGGCATGATCGAATCTGAGGGTAACATTGGTATAATTGGTACAGTTGATTGGAGTGGTAATTAGCCAGTCTTCGTTATCCAGAGCGCCTCCATCGTAACCATTCATGTAGGCACAACCGGCAGGAGCACCAAAATCGGCATGTGTCCATACCTGAGCTCCCAAGGTGTTAAAAGTAGAGGTTTGACCCAAATCCACTTCAAAAGGTTCAAAGTAGATTTCTGTTGCTGTAGGGCCGCCACCAACAGGAGTCATGGTATAATCATCAACATATACGATTTCAGCACCATCAAAGCCCGACTGATCGTAAAAACGCAGTCCAACCTCTATATCAACACTTGAAGTAGCGGTATAGGTATAGGTCATTTCCTGCCATGCATTGAGGATAGTGTTATCAGAATAAACCTGATAATCTCCCACATACAAGCGAGCTTTCATAAAACCTTCGGTATGATAAACCCAAACACTCACATTGTACTCAGTACCTGAGACCACGCTAACGGTCTGTCTGAAGTCAGTATTTGCCTGACTTCCTGTAGTTACATCCACAGAAGCAGATTTACTTCCTCCGTGCACTGGTGATGTGGCTTCGGTTACGGTAATACCCGGATCAATTAAAGTCCAGCCATCAGGAACTCCGGCCGTCCAACTTTCAAACTCGCCATTAACGATAATACTCTGTCCTTGAGATGACAAAGCAAGTAGTGGAACAAGACAAAAAACGAGCAGAAGTCGCTTTAGTGTAATCAATTTGCTCATAAGACTAAAAATTTAATGAATAGAATTTTTTTCAAAGATGTATATTTAAACAACACGCTGTAATTTTCGTCAGTTACGAAATTATTAAAAATGACTATCGATCCTTCTACCGACAGTGAACCTACGAAAGTACATACTTTTTTCATGCAGAAAAAAAAAGTTGCCGGTTTTCACCGACAACTTTTAAAAACTTATTAACAGTTTATTTATCGTCGACTTCTTCGAAGTCCACATCGGTAACTTCGTCATTACCGGGTTGGTTGCCTTTTCCAGCATTACCACCACTGGCAGCACCAGGATCAGGCTGAGCACCAGCACCTCCAGTATTTTTATACATCTCCTCACTGGCTTTTTGCCATACAGCATTGAGTTGCGTCATGGCGGCATCTACGGCCGTGATATCCTGCGATTTATGTGCAGTACGTAATTTTTCGAGGGCACTTTCAATTTCCGACTTTTTATCAGCAGGAACTTTATCGCCAAATTCCTTCAACTGCTTTTCAGTCTGGAAAATAAGTGCATCAGCAGCATTGAGCTTATCCACCCTTTCGCGTTCCTTTTTGTCGGCATCAGCATTGGCTTCAGCTTCGGCTTTCATACGTTTGATTTCATCATCCGACAGTCCGGAAGAAGCTTCGATACGAATACTTTGCGACTTCCCACTAGCTTTGTCCTTTGCTGACACATTCAATATACCGTTTGAGTCGATGTCGAAAGTTACTTCGATTTGAGGAACACCACGTGGTGCAGGTGGAATGCCATCGAGGTGGAATCGTCCTATGCTTTTATTTTGGTTGGCCATTGGACGTTCGCCTTGCAGGATATGAATTTCAACGGATGGTTGGTTATCGGATGCTGTGGAAAACACCTCCGACTTTTTGGTCGGGATGGTCGTGTTGGCATCAATAAGTTTAGTCATAACACCGCCCATGGTTTCTATTCCCAGTGTAAGCGGAGTTACGTCGAGCAGCAACACATCCTTCACTTCACCTGTAAGCACACCGCCTTGGATAGCTGCACCTAAAGCCACAACCTCATCAGGATTTACCCCTTTGGAAGGCTCTTTTCCAAAAATCTTTTTCACCAATTCCTGAATAGCGGGGATACGTGTTGAACCACCAACGAGAATTACTTCATCCACATCAGAAGCATTCATTCCTGCATCGCGAAGTGCATCCTCACAAGGTTTGATTGTATCATGAATCAGCTTGTCGGCCAGTTGCTCAAATTTGGCACGAGTAAGTTTTCTTACCAAGTGCTTTGGCACACCATCCACAGGCATAATATAGGGCAGGTTGATTTCCGTTTCAGTTGCACTGGATAGCTCAATCTTTGCTTTCTCGGCCGCTTCTTTCAGTCGTTGAAGCGCCATGGGATCACGTTTTAGATCAAGTCCTTCATCTTTTTTAAACTCTTCGGCAAGCCATTCGATTATTACCTGATCGAAGTCATCACCTCCAAGGTGGGTATTACCGTTAGTCGATTTTACTTCAAAAACGCCATCACCCAATTCAAGGATAGAGATATCGAAAGTACCGCCACCGAGGTCGAAAACGGCAATTTTTGAATCCTCCTTTTTCTTATCCAGACCGTAAGCCAGCGCGGCGGCAGTGGGCTCATTGATAATGCGCTTAACAGTAAGACCTGCAATTTCGCCGGCTTCTTTAGTTGCCTGACGTTCTGAATCGTCAAAATAAGCAGGTACAGTTATAACGGCTTCGGTTACAGTTTGTCCGAGGTAATCTTCGGCGGTTTTCTTCATTTTCTGAAGTATTATAGCCGAAATTTCCTGAGGGGTATATTGACGATCATCAATTTTTACGCGTGGCGTATCGTTATCACCTTTAACAACGGCATAGGGAACGCGTTTTATTTCCATCCCCATTTCGTTAAACTTGTTACCCATAAAACGTTTAATTGAGTATACAGTTTTGCTAGGGTTGGTTATGGCCTGACGTTTGGCAGGATCACCTACTTTGCGTTCACCATTATCAGTAAATGCTACGATGGAAGGCGTTGTTCTACGTCCTTCGCTGTTAGGAATGACAACTGGCTCATTGCCTTCCATTACTGCAACGCAAGAGTTGGTTGTTCCTAAGTCAATTCCAATTATTTTTCCCATTTTATTAAAATTAAGTTCTTTCTAAAGTTTTTTTGCTTAGCTCAATCATTATGCCAAAAAACCAAATCATAACATTGCAGTTTTTGCCCAAATAAAATAAGGCTACTGTCATTTCTACAAATAATTGATTTAAACGGATTTATAAAATATCTACAGGTGGACTTCTGATGGCATTAACATTTGGTTCAATGACAAAAAGGCAGAAAGTTCAAACTACGAACTCCATCCGTGGGCCTGATCCCGAAAAAAATTAGGCAGAAGGAATACTACTGTGACAACTGAAAGCCCAGATCGTAGTTGTTCACCAGTTCCGTTTCGGAGTTTGTAGCCATCCGAAACGATTTTAGGATATTATGTCGTGCGGCGAAAATACCGATAGCGCCATCCATATTTGAATATACCGGCACTTCTTCCAACAGACTGCTGCTTGAACTGTTAACACTTAAATAGGTATCGAGCACCTGAGAACCTGCAGCTATTTCGATGTCAACCAGCCCAGCCCATCGTTGAACAAAAGGAATGGGTTCCAATTTATCCTGGAGTAGGGTAAAGAAATTTGATCCCGAATAAGATATCTCCAGTTCTTCTCCCCCGTTTAATCCGGCAGATTTCTTTGATCCTACATACCAGCTAATTGATTTGTAGGCTGTATCGATGGAGCCGGGAATAAGCTCTTTGTAATGAAAGGTCATGGTAACTTCGTACCTTTTTCCATTTTTTACTGATGTCCAGCCCACAGTCGGGTCAGGCAAAATAGGATTAGTAGGAAAGGAAACACGGTTGACAGGTGCAGTGATGCTAAAATTTCCAATTAATGGTGACTCTCCGCTAATTATCTTACTGTTGTTATCAATTTGCAACCGGTAGCTATAATCCGATTTCAGCTGGCCAACTGCATAATACATCAATTGGTCAGGTCCGTAAAAGGGATGAAACACCGTATCTCCCTTATCGCCAACTATGTAATATGCTCTTTGCTTGTTGTGTATTGTCATGGTATCTAAAACAATGGGAGGAAGTTCATCACTGGAAGTCTTATAACCAATAAGTTGGGCATGTAGTTTTTCAGCATAGTTGCTCGAATCGGGGTTTTGCGCAATAACCAACGCATTACCGGGTCCCACAAAAGCCTTGGTGATTTTCACCCAGGTGGTATCGCTTGCTACATCAGCCACTCCAAAAACTACCGTTATATCTTTATAGTCAGCGTATATATCCACATCCGTTGAACACCGTGAAACCGTCAAAACCAAAACCGCAAAGGCTACTAACTTGAAAAACTTTTTCATTACAACTATTTTTATCTCCACTTTAACGCACAAAAGTACATTTTATTCTTTGCAGGAGGTCACAAATCCCGTATCTATAAAGCAAAAAAAACCGCCTTTTGTCAAAGGCGGTTTTTTTTCGTGGCATGAATTATTTAATCTCCCAGGTACCACCCTGGTTGAGCAGATCGTCGACACATTTTATGCGTGAGGTCTTCTTCTCGTGCTCAATTGAATCATAAATTGAATCTTCGAGGGTAGGAGCTTTAACTGCACGTATAACACCGAGAGCTGAAGGCATTTCAGGTGGCATCATGTTAGCGAGCATCAAATGAATACCCGGATCGGGTTCAGATGGATCGTGAACCAACAAATCAGCTTCTGTGATTCCATCTTTTCCTATTTCTACCGAAACGAGTTTTGTACCTTTTAATATAATCCCTTTTTCACGATCACGGCCATAAACCATTGGTTTACCAGCTTCGAGGACAATTTGATTGTCGTCCTTGGTGTCGCGTCCGGTAATCAGGCCATGAACCAAATTATTGAAAATAACACAGTTAGCCAATATTTCGACAATAGAAGTGCCCCTATGTTCTGCGGCTTGCTTAAACACCTGAGTCATAAGCTTTGGATTGGTATCAACTACCCTGGCAAAAAACTTACCTCTGGCTCCAATGACGAGTTCACCCGGGTTAAAGGGTGTTTCAAAGGTTCCCTGCGGAGAGCTTTTGGTTTTCGACCCTATGGGGGTGGTTGGAGAGTACTGTCCTTTGGTTAATCCATAAATCTTGTTGTTGAACATCAGGTAATTGATATCCGGATTTCGGCGGGCAATATGAATAAAATGGTTGCCACCGATGGCCATTGAATCGCCATCTCCTGAAATCATCCAAACACTAAGTTTGGGGTTTGAGAGCTTTATCCCTGTGGCAATGGCCGCAGCACGACCGTGAATGCTATGGAAACCATAAGTATTCATGTAATAAGGAAACCTGGATGAGCAGCCAATCCCTGACACCACCACAAAATCTTCTTTTGGAATGCCCAGTTCGGGGAATACATTTTCAACAGATTTCAAAATCGCATGGTCGCC
>DJVY01000185.1:25788-28604 GCA_002440885.1 Bacteroidales bacterium UBA6244 | reverse complement strand
GGTTTTTGCGTGCCTCATCATAGAACCGGCGGTTCTTGAGGATGTCGATACCCATGTAGATGGCCTGGCGGAACGATTCGGCAGATGCCTGGTTCTTGCCGGCAATATTGTAAGCCGTGCCATGGTCGGGCGAGGTGCGAACAATGGGGAGCCCGGCGGTGAAGTTGACGCCTGCATCCATGGCGAGGGTCTTGAAGGGTATCAGTCCCTGGTCGTGATACATGGCCAGGATGGCGTCGAACTCCCTGAATCGTCCCGATCCAAAGAAGCCGTCTGCAGGAAAGGGTCCTGCACAGAGGATCCACTTGTCCTGTGCCTCCCGCACAGCCGGGGCAATGATGTCGATCTCCTCCCTGCCCAGCAGTCCGTTTTCACCGGCATGCGGGTTTAAGCCCAGTACGGCGATGCGCGGGTTCTCCAGCAGGAAGTCACGCTTCAGTGATTGGTCGAGTGTGTTCAGTTTCTCCAGGATCAGCTCCTTGGAAAGTTTGGCAGGAACCTCCGCAATGGGCACATGTGTGGTGACCAGCGCCACGCGCAGTACTTCCGTGGCAAGGATCATCAAAGCTTTTTCGCCGTTTTTGGCGAACCGATCCTCTAAAAATTCTGTATGTCCCGGGAAATGAAACTTCTCATTCTGGATGCTGTCCTTGTTGATGGGGAGCGTNNGCCGACTCGCCCGCTTCGGCACTTGCCATGCCCGGTTCAATCCTGATCTCGTCCCTGACACAGTTCACGAGGTTTATCTTCCCCTCCTGCGATTCATCGGCTTTGGAAATAATATGAAAGTTCACCGGATCACCCTCCAGCATCTTGCGATAATAAGAAGCCGATTTGGATGATCCGTATATGACGGGGCGGAACAGCTCGAGCAAGCGGTCGTCGGAAAATGCTTTCAGCAGCACTTCATATCCGATTCCATTGACATCGCCGTGCGTGATGCCCACTTTGAGTAATGATGACATGTATATCTGTTTTGATTCTCTTTTCTGTATGATTCTTCTCTGTTACCCTTCAATGACTGCTTCTTCGGGTTTGGGAAGGCTGATGGTGTAGAGGGTTGCCTCCANNACAAAGGCATGCATCACAAAGGGGCCTCCCATCATGTCGGTCGACATTTCCCACAGACCGCGCAGTTCGGCACGGAAAGTGCCGTCCATCACCATGGTGCGGTAGTCGGGCGGATAAACGCGCGTGGCGGTTGTCATCTCCGAGTCGAACGAACCCTTGATATATTTTCCGAGTACCCGGTTGCGGATGGCAATAAGCGAGTCTTTTTCGAACACCTTTTCGGTGGTGTAGGGAAACTGGTAGATGGCAATATCCTGGCGTCCTCTGCCGGCATTGTTTGTAGCCCAGTAAAAGTTTTCGTGTTCGGTCACGTTGGTGATTCCCTTGGGCACATAGATATCGATGCCGAACACCTGTTGTGCACGGGACAGCGGGGCTGTGACCTCTCTCTTCAGCCATTTGCCCGTGCGTTCAAGCTCTTTGGTCACGAAATAATCGACAATGCTTTCCCGGTTATCGGTCACGAACTTTGCGAAGGAGGCGCTGTCGGGCGCATGGATATTCATGATCACCTGTCCCATGGCATACTTGTCGATGTCGGCGGTGAGCTTGGGATAGCTGTAGATGGAGGATATCTCGGGGATGATGACGTTGCGTGCCATCTTGAAGGTGCTGGTGAAATTATCCGGTTCAATCTGCAGGATCGTGAAATTGGGTTCGGGCTGTGGAAGTGCTTTCACATTTGAGTTGAGTACGTCGAACAAAGCCCTTCCCGGTGTACTTTCCCAGGAGGTGTCATCCATCAGGACCATCATTTCGTTGTTCGTCCCTGAAGCGGACAGGAAACCGCCTCCGTCATCACACGACGTGAAGAGGATGATGATTGCGGCGAGCGCAAGTAGACCGGCAAATTGTTTCATATGCGTATTTTTTTGGGATTATCATTCATTCCACGGTGAAGCACATTGCTTTCACAAAACAAATATACAACTATTTGCGTGGAAATGAAATNNGCCGTGGAGAGCATGCCACAGGCAGCGAAGATATCCTCACCCCGCGAAGCACGGATGGTGCTGATGAATCCTTTGGCTGTAAGGAAATCACGGAACTTGATCATGTTCTCGCTGGTGGAGGGTTTTAGGTTACTCATCGGGATCACATGGAAGCGGATGAGGTTGACGCGGCAGTCGAGCCCGGCCAGCAACTTGGTCAGCTCGCGGGCATAGAGAAGGGAGTCGTTCACCCCGTCGAACATGATGTATTCAAAGGAGAGTCGCCGTTGGTGGCTCCAGTCGTAATCGTGCAGCATCCCGATGACCGAGGTGATGGGTGCCGATTTTTCAATGGGCATGATGTCGAGCCGTTGTTCCGGGATAGGATTGTGCAGGCTGATGGCCAGGTGGCATTTGCTTTCATCGAGGAACCGCTTCAGGTTTGAGGTGAGCCCGATGGAGGAGAGGGTGATGCGCTTGGGGCTCCATGCCAGGCCATAGTCGGCCATCAGCAATTCCGAAGCCTTCTTCACCTGTTTGTAGTTGTCCAGCGGNNAGGTTGTCGTGGAACCCCTGCTTGCCGGTCATGCAGAAGTCGCAGTTCATGCGGCAGCCCACCTGTGAGGAGACGCAGATGGTGAGGCGGTCCTCTTCGGGGATGGTGACCGTTTCGATGAACTTGCCGCCGGCGGTTCTGAAGAGCATCTTGCGGGTGCCGTCGACCGATGTTTTTATGTCGAGCGGTTCCGACCGCCCGATATCATATTTCTCAGCCAATATCTCTCTGTTTTTGAGTGAGATGTTGGTCATTTC
>DJVY01000185.1:4337-25771 GCA_002440885.1 Bacteroidales bacterium UBA6244 | reverse complement strand
ATTTCGGCGAGCGTCATGCCGAGCAGATATTGTTTTTGCTCCATTTGCTGCAATTGTAATTTATGGTGCAAAGATACGGAGTATTTGGCAAAATGAAGCATCTCAAAGTAAAAGAGTCAAATAGTTCCGAATGAAGCACCGAAAATAATGGTCATGATCAGAAGAAATGGTTAAAAGTATTATATTTGCAATCGGTAATCACACAATTTTCATACTGAAATTTATCTACTATGCGAAATATTGCTTTACTGCTTTTTATTGTCTTTGCAACAATGTCTATCCAATCACAGGAAAAACCGGTGCTTTTATTTCCCAACGGTGCACCGGGAGAAACGGGGAAGATGAAACAGGTGGACGACCTGGGTGGCAACAGAGTGGCTGGCTGCGCTGTGCTGCGCATCAGCAATGTGGATGAACCCACGCTGACTTTCTACCCGGCTCCCGCCGATAACAACAAGGGTGCCACCATCATCGTGAACCCCGGAGGGGGGTACAATATCCTGGCATACAATCTCGAAGGCTCGGAGATTTGCAAACGGTTCAACAGCTTTGGCATCAACTGCGTGTTGGTGAAATACCGTGTGCCGCGCCGCGAAGGGCTGGAGAAGCATGCGGCACCCCTGCAGGATTTGCAGCGTGCCATCGCCTACACCCGTGCCCATGCGGCTGAATGGAATATTGATGCAAATAAGATTGGCGTGATGGGCTTCTCGGCCGGAGCACATCTTTCAGCTGTAGCCAGCACCAACTACGGTGAGCGCACCTATCCGAAAGTCGATTCTTTCGACGAGGTGAGCCTGCGTCCCGACTTTACCATTCTGGTCTACCCGGCATACCTCGCCGGTGAAAATTTCTCCATCTCTCCCGAACTGAAGGTCGACCAAAACACACCGCCCACCATCCTGATTCAGACGGAAGACGACAAGAGCTATGTCAACAGTAGCCTTTTTTATTATTATGCGCTGAAGGAAGCAAAGGTGCCCGCTGCCCTGCACATCTATCCCTCCGGTGGGCACGGTTACGGACTGCGCAATACCGGCCATACGGTGAACGAATGGCCCTTCCGGGTGCTCTCCTGGTTGCGCGATATCGTTATGATTGAGAAGTGATGCGAGAAATCTAAATTCAGGTAAAATTGGCGTTTTTCAGTTTCTGGAGAATATATTCACGCATCTCTTCTTTTGATACATCATATTTTGGCTCAAGTTGTGCCAGACTTATATCAGATAAGAACCTATCTGATAATAATATCATCACAATATTTTTGGTGCTTAACTTGTGTTGAGAATATTTCAATGCGGCATTAATTCTTTCCCGATGATTGCATCGGTTTTGTTCGTCAAACCTTTACGCATAATCAACGATTTTATTTAAATGTTTCCTTTCAACCTGTCTGAGATATTTCTCCGGCTGTTTTATGTTGAAATAATAAAGGGCGATCATCACATTCAGGTTAAAAAGGTAGTCCCCCTGAATGACCATCTTTTCCTTCCAAACCTTGTGGATATAGTTCCGCTGATATATCTCAAAGAGTCTGGCTATATCAGACATGTCCAAGTGTATAAATACCTTTTCTATCAGCTCCTCATCGGGAATATCTTCCGTTGAGGCAGCGGCATAAGACCAGAATGCATTGACTTCTAACAACCGTTTGACCAATTCGTTTTTAATTTTCTGCTTGTAATTACGGACATTTTCTGCTGTCTGTTTTTTTAGGAGTTCTCCCTCATGCAGGTTGAAAAAAGATTCCAGTTTCAAGGCCAGCGGCATGGAAAGGTCACGGTGTCCGGCAATCACATAGCTGAGCGATTGCCGGGGCACCCCTATTTCTCTCGCAACGTCAGACTGACTGTATCCGCTATTTCTGATCAGATATTCAATATATTGTCCCACGCTATCCCACATTTTTTCTTACGTTCACGGAGTTACACAATTTATTTGCTCATAAATAATGAGACTAGTCGCTTTTTGCACTGCAAATATAACAATTTGTCAACAAATATGTTTACAATAAGGGGATGTTTTATAGCGTTGTGTTAATTTATAGGGTGATCGTAACTAAAGGTTTATGTTAAGACCAGAATACATTGTATTTTTACTCCGACATTTCTTGTAGTTTTACTCCGACATTTCTTGTAGTTGAATTATGGGGAGATTTTTCATTATCGCGATAAAGATAATCTGGAAATTGACATGATTGTCTCTCTGCATGATGGTAGATGGGCTCCAGTGGAAGTGAAACTTGGGGAACATCGGATTGATGAAGCTGCCGAAAGTCTTTTGAGGTTGAGAAATAAAGTAGATACTTCCCGTATAGGCGAACCCTCTTTTATGATGGTGCTTACCGGTGGACGATATGCCTATAAACGTCCTGATGGAATACTTGTTGTACCGCTGGGTTGTTTGAAGGATTAATATTCTTTCTTCGCCATCAGTAGCGGTAGGAAGATAAAGATGCCGACAAATGACATGATCAGCCCGCCGATGGTGCCGGCTGCCCTCCGAACGAAACGAAGTTAAGTGAGATAAAACTTATAATTTATGGTCTTCGTATAAGTATAAACTTTTATGTACATTTGTTGCGATATTCCACAATATTAAAACAAGCTAAAACTTACATTCAAGTTTCGCTATTTCATCAACTGGATCAAACATAGTTAAAGACGAGACCCAAAATGCTTTAATTAAGATAAATCGATGAAACAAAAAATATCAGTTGTTGCAGTACTATTCTGCTTGTTCTCAACTTTCATAACTGCTCAAACAGAGAAGGGGAAATTTTCTATTTCGGGGCGATCTTCAATTGAGGGTGCTTATTTTTCGAATCGTGTTTATGGTGATAATATAAGCATCGGTGACAGAGAAGCGATGGATGTGGATGGGTATTCATTTTCAATTACACCAAGCTTGAGTTATTTTGTTATTGATAACGTTTCAATCGGTGGCCAGGCTACATTTTCGATTGCAGATGGTGATTATCAAAGTAAAACTACTGAGTTTATCTTGATGCCTACTGTTGCATATTACTTCCCCACAAAAAAAATGATACGTCCGTTTGTAGCTTTGGGTGCCGGATATGCAAATGTTTCGATGGAAAGCATGTCATTTAGTGGTTTCAACTGGGCAGGTGGAATTGGAGCTGCATTTTTTCTAAGCAATAATATTTCCATTGATCTGATGGCAGAGTATGCTGAGCTGAGTGCACGAACTTCAGAAAATACCAAATACAGATACTCAACGAAAGGCTTGGGCGGCTCAGTAGGACTTTCAGTCTATTTCTGAGAAAAATGATCAACAACTTCAATCCATGAAATTAAGACTACTATTTGCTACTCTTTTGATTGCACTGCTTTCACTGAATTCATTTTCCCAAAATGATTCACTCCGAAGTGAAATTTTAAACTACGAACAATCCAAACACGACTTTTTAGATAAGGGCAGGCGTTTGCTACTGGATCATTTTGAAAAAAGTGATCTGTTTAAGGTGAAAGAGGTTAAGGACTTGCTACTTGAAGAGAACGGCGGCAATATTTATAACACGTTTTATCCCATCGAGTATATTTATATTCTCTACTGGACAGAGGAGTATGATGAACTGATTGATTTTATCAAGCAAGTTGATTTTACACTTCCGGTTTCTAATTCTGTTAGAATTCTTGCTGCTACTGACAATATGTTTACAACACTATTACAACAAACAGTTGAAAATAAAGACATGTTACTTTTGTTCATTAAGGAAAGCAATATTTCTGATATGGATAAGGAGTTTTTGATGTTGCAACTGGAGGATATTATAAGGGCCGGACTTGGTAACAGCATTGATTTTGAGTCGGAACAGACTGCCTATATCAATGACCTTTCCGATCAGTTTCTGGATAAATATCCCGATAGTCCTTACGAAACGATCATTCGAGAAACAATCAGGTATAAATTTGAACCATCACCATGGGCATTTTATTGGGATATGATCGGTCTTGGTGCAGTTGTTCCAACAGGCAATTTAAGCGATTATTTCAGTACCGGTGTCGGCGTAGAGATGGCTTTGGATTTACGATATAAAAAGTTGGTGGGCATTTTTGGTTTTGGATTTTCAGGTCATACTCTCGATGATGACATCAAAATAAATGGCGTAACCTGGGCAAACAGTTCTTCAGCAACACTTGGACTTGGTTATTTGAATGCCGGGTATCTGCTGGTTGATACAAAAAGGGTAAGTATATATCCTTTTATAGGTGGCGGTTACATCGGTTTTTCTACTTCACAAAACGTTTACAAGGAGATTCCTGAGCTTGAAAAGCTTCAGCTCAATTCATGGTTTCCACAAGTTGGGTTTGGCTTTGATTATAAGTTTAAAATACCCAAGCTTGATTATTATGAAATGGGTTCAGATGGTAGCTGGAGCAGGATAAGTGTGAGATACACATACAGGATGCCAAATTTTAGCAGAAGTTTGGATGGGAGAGGAGACATATCCCAGCCTATGGACGGATTTATTCATAGTATTATGGTTTCGTGGGGAATTGGTGGTAGAGGGACCAATAGGGTAAAATAAGAATTACAATTCATTCTTCCTGTCAGCTCTAATCGGTTTAGATTCAATTGTCTCGATGTACAGCTCCCTTCTCCATTAGCAAGTGCTTCCACGTTACTCAATGCCAGGTCAGAAAGATTGACGTTACTTTTCAAATTTTCACACACTCCGTAGCCTGTGGCTGTCAGGAGTACAAGGGCAAAAATACCCAATAATAATTTTTTCTTCATACTACTTTTTTTGTTAATTTGACATTAATATTTCACACTCTATGAAAGTGTTTTAATTTTTATTATCGTTTCTCTAAAATAAATGTCTTTAAAAGGCGCATGGTTATCAAAATTTCAGCCTTGTTTATAACTCATTTTTTTATACGCGTAAAAATGAGATGATTGTAATTGTTCGGATTTATGTCACGAAGAAAAATTAAAAAAACTGATTGACAAAAAAATAACCTGTTAAGATTCTGTCTCAATTCTGTTTCGTTCTTTCTTCACCATCAGCAGAGGCAGGAAGATAAAGATCCCGATAAAGGACATGATCAGCCCGCCGATGGTGCCGGCGGCAAGCGGGAACCAGAAGCCCTCTTTCTGGGTGCCTACAAGGAACGGCGTAAATCCGAGAATGGTGGAGATAATGGTCAGGAAGATGGGAATGATCTTCGCATTCCAGGCTTTCAGGTATGTTTTTAGCGAGGAAAGCCCCGGTCGTTGCTTCCGCATCCGGTTGTACTCGTCCACGATGTAGATGGCGGCATTGATGGTAATGCCCGATAAAAGGATAAACGAGGCAAAGCCACCCTGATCGAAGTTCAGCTTAAACAGGTAGAAGGTTAGAAAGATACCGATAAAGGATACTGGAATGATAAAAATAATAACCAGCGGCTGTTTTAATGAGTTAAACAGGATGGAGGTGGTGAAAAAGATGATCACAATCAGCAATCCGATGAGCCAGTATTGTTTGTTGTCTTTGCGATTCCAGCCTCCGTAACTGTCCTCCTTTTGCGCGGTATAACCCATGGGAAGCCGTTTGTTGAACTCCTCAATCTCCCTTTCCAGTATTTTCTGTCCCTGCGTGTTGGAACCGATGTAATCGTATTGCAGCACCAGCCTGTACTGCTGGTTCTCCTTGGCTACTTCCTGAGGTGCTTGTCCCTTGGCTATATTGGCCATCTCGTCCAGCTTGTAGAAGCGTCCATCCACATATCGCCCCAGGTGTTGCAGCGCCCAGATATCATACTCTTTTGCCTGTCTGCCGGAGAGCACAATATTTTCACTTTCCCCATCCATGACCACTGATCCGGCCCACATGTTCCGTGCAAAGACCGGCTGGAGAGAGTTAAACAGTTTGCCGGGGAGGATACCCCGTGCGGCAAGTTGTTCCTTTTTCAGGTCGAACGAGAACTCCTGGTAATCGTCCTTGTACCAGGAAAAACTGGAGTTGACGATTACCTCCCGGATACGGCGGTAAGTAAGGAGCCGTTGTTTGAGGCTGTCGGTCCAAGCCGACAGTTCATCGTAGTTGTAACCGTAAAGCTTTACCCTGTACTGGCCGGCCATGTCCCGCACATCGTTGCTGAATCCCTGATCCTGTAGTCCGTATACACCCCAGCTGCCGCCACCCAACTCCAGCGCTTTGCTGATCACATTACTTTTCAGCTGGTAAGGGAAGCCGCTTTGCTCCGCCTCCTTCCGGAAAAAGACATTGATGGAGGCGCGCCGTGCATTCGGGATACTGGTCTGAAACTGCCGTATCCCGGGAAAACCGCTTAGATAACGCTCCATCTTGATCACCAGGTCGTTCATCTGTGAAAGGGTTGGCAAGTTGGTATTTACTCTCCAGTTCTGATGCATGTCGTCTTAAATCAAGAAGGTTTTCTTCTTTTTGAATTAGCTGCAGGTTCGATTGTTTCTAAGAGGCGTTGAAACAGAGGTAAGTTTGTTTACTCTTTCGAAAATTTCCTTTGGATACCACATACTTGGTAAAATGCAATAAGACCCATCGTCAATATCAAAAATTTCAAAATTAGATATGTTTGGTTTAGTAAAGATTTTATTAACTATTCTAAGGTTTCGAATTTAATATTATTTAACTCGAATCGAGAAATATTTATTTATATTTATGCGATATTTGTTGCAAATAAATAAATTAAATATTCTTTTATTATACGTTTTCCTTTAGTTATTGTTATTTTTCATTTTTCATTATGATAATTATTCACTGAATCTATCAAAACACAAACACTTAGGTTTAAAATTGGAGTTAATTTAATATCGCTACTCTCCACTTAAAATAAGTTGAGAGTCAGTTGATTATCATTTCGTTCTTTGACATCATTGATATCTATATTGGCAAATAGTTCATTTATAGGAATTTTGTCTAAAAGAAAGATTCCTGAAATTTGCAAAATCTCATAAGTTATCCGGTTGATTTGTAAATCGTGTTCCACAATTGCAACCAGACAATATGCGATAATTGCACTGTATATTTGGATTCTAACCGCATTTAGGAAAGTTTCCCAAAAAGATTTAATCTTTAGATGCTGTTTTATCCATTTGAAAAACAGTTCTATTTGCCAACGGATCTTATAAAGCATTGCAACCTGATCTACTGAGAGTTCAAAATTATTTGTAATGAATATGAGTGTTGTGTTCTTATCCCTGTCATAAAATGCAACTCTCCTGAGGCTTTCAGGATAATCTTTAGATTTGTAGAATCCTTTCAAGAAACCTGTCTGATCGGTTATGACACCTTTAGCTTCATCTACGGGGTTATGCGTCTTGACTTCAAACTTCAGGTTCTTTTTGGCTCTGACTATAAATGAAGATTCCAGTTTTGTAATCCTGTAAAGTCGGGTGTAATCTACATATCCCCTGTCGAAGACATAATAGGCACCAACCTCGTAAGGAATTACATCCATTGCATTCATGTCATTAACCGAAGCAGTTGTAATATGCACAAAAACCGGTATTTGTGTGGTTATATCCAGAAGGGTGTGAATTTTTACTCCACCCTTATTTTTGCGAAACTTAGCCCACCAGAATACCGACAAGCACAAATCGACGGTTGTGGAATCGAAAGCATAGACTTTACCTTTTATCTCAAAATCGTTATTTTCCAGCTTTTGTCTGGCAACTCCGATGAGATAATAGACAAACTCTTCAAAGATCCTATAATCGCGATTTTCATTTGCTTTTGAGAGATTACTCCGGGTAACACTTTTTCCAAAACCGAGATGGTAACTTTTTCTGCTGTGGGCTTCAATTGCCACAATCAAATCACGTAAACTGTCACGGTTGGTAAGTTGTCCGAACACCATTACAAGAAGTTGATTCCAACATGTAAAATGTTTTACATATCTGTTGCCATCGTACTTTAAGACAATGGTGTCAAAAACTCGCTGAGGTGAGAATTCTACAATCTAAGCATACACGAATTTGCCTTTATTCATTGTTCCTTCATAATAAAAAGAACAAAAATAAAATTTCAAATCGTCACGCCGAAAAAAGATCCGCAAAGTATAGTATATCAATAATTTTAAAGAACATTTTCTAATTTTTAGTGAGCACTAATGTATATATTGTAAAAATAAAGTTAATTTATTACCATAAACAGAATATTTGTTATAGATAAAAAAACTCTTTGGATTACATTTTAAAACAAAAGGAAAAATTTGGACTATTTTTTATAAAATTTCACTAAATAAATTGAAGATTTGTGGAAACAAATGCCTCGTCATTAGTAAAAGTTAAGATAATAAGAATACTAACTGACTATATCTTGTTAAATTCCTGCTCTGTGAGTTCTTCCGGGTTATATAATGGCAAAGCAGGAATAGCACTGACATTATTTGAAGTTTCGAGATATATGAAAGATGAATATATCGAAGAGCAAGCATTCGAATTAATTAAGGAAGCTCTATTAAGCAAAAATGAGGATATCGGTTTTGAGAATGGCCTGACCGGAATAGGATATGTTTTAATTCATTTACTAGAAGATAAATTTTTAGATGGAGATTTTGAGGAATTGTTCGGAGATAATTTGAATAAGATTTTTTTTCAATTATCAGAATTAGAAAAACGAACGTTAAATAAACGTTTACTTTTATCCCATATTAAAATAGTATATTTCCTTTCTGCTTTAGAAAAATATAAGAATCTGAAAAAAGCCAACTATTTTATTCGTTTCTTTTCAAAAAACGTAGACATTGAATTGGAAGGTATTATTGCTATTTTAGAAAAAACTCAAGATGGGGGGGCAAAAGATGCTTTCCTCTATTTCTTTGAAAGTTATTTAAACATTGCCCTATCATGCGATTCCTTTTCTATTTCATCTAAAGTAATAAATGACTATCTCAATCTTTATTTAAAAAATAAAATAGTATGTAATTTTTCAATTGGTTATTATTTGAAACAAATTGCTATTAAATACAACGATAATGAGTTAGAAGAAATTGCTGAACAAAATATACTTTTAGCTCGCAAAAATATTCATCCTACGGTTTTGTCTCTATCGCAACGGATCGATTTACTTTATTTACTTCATCAGCATAGAAAAGATCATGCGTGGCAAATTTGCATGTTAGAGAAAGACTTTTTTGATAATGAGGATGAAATATTGTTGGAAAAGAATTTGATACAATACATTTCATCCAACAATTTTATAGCCGGATATCAATCGGGAATATCCCGATACTTGCTTTATTGGGTATTTAAAAACTCAAATCGACAAGAGAATATTCCTTTCTTATAAAGTATGTTACCTATTAATTTATATTTGATGGATATGTCTCACGCCGATAACACATCGGGGGTTGATAGGTATATACATACGCTGTTGAAAGGCTTGGAAACTTATACACATATTAAGGTATATTGGATTAATCTGAAGCATGATAATACTATTTTATTTCACCGTGAAGAACAAACGGAATTTTATACTAAAATCACTATTCCTTTACCACAACAGTTTCACGAAATCATATCTGAAAAATTCTGGATAAACAAGTATAATGAACAGGTTTACCGTATTGTTTATCACTTGTTTGAAGAAAAAGAGAATTGCATTATACACATTCATACGCTCAATCTGATTGACTTAGCTGTTTACATCAAAACACACATACCCTGTAAAATCATTACACATTTGCATTGTATTCCGTGGAAGGATTTATATAACAGTAATAAAAGTAAGTTTAATGAGTTATTCAATTTACAGTTAACAAAAGAAAAGAGTTTAACGGGACAACGAAATAAATTCTTAATGAATAACAGCGAGTTTCAATCCTATACTAAAGCTGACGTTATCATTTGTGTAACTAATTGTGCCAAAGATTTTTTACAAAACACAATGGATATTGAGGGAATTAAAATAAAAGTTATACCCAATGGCATAAACGATTTTAAATCCAAAAATACCGTTTCAACAAAGAGTGATAATGAGATTTTTAAAATGCTTTATGTAGGTATTTTATCAGAAAGCAAAGGATTAAACTATATCCTTGAGGCAATGCGAATAGTTCAGCAGAAAGGCTATGCACTTTCTTTGACAATAGCTGGAAAGGTTCGTCCTCTTCAAGCTTTTGATATAAAGGAAAAAAATCGTGACTTGTTATTGAATATTATTGGGCGGATTCCATTTGAAGAGTTATCTGTTTATTATAGTGAAAGCGATATCGGAGTCATTGCATCTCTTCAGGAACAATCCAGCTATGTGGCCATCGAAATGGCGATGTTTGGATTACCTGTAATCACAACTGCAGTAGATGGATTGGATGAAATTTTTACCGATAATGTAAATGCGCTTAAAGTAAATACCTTTTTTTCGAAAGCTAGTGGCCTCATGGTTGATACTGAACAATTGGCGGAAAAAATAATATTTTTAATAGATAATAAAAACATAAAGGAACAATTAGGTCAGAATGTACGTCGTTTATATGAAACCGAATTTACCTTGCTACGGATGATGAAACAATCTGTTGAAGTTTATAAAAATATGACAGGAGGAAAATAATCATGTGTGAAATACCTGTCGTTGATAATGTTGAAAATACGTATCTGAAGTAACTGAAAGCGTATTAAAACATTCGAGAGTACTGTTTGAAACTTCAAATTCGAAAACGCATAATTATTATCTAAAGAAGATATTTCGGGATTCTTCAATATGCTTTTTACAAAAATGATAAATTTCTGTTAGTAGGAATTAGTATAAACAAATTTAAAATTTATTCAAATGAAAAAATTGACTAAAAAAAGTTTAGAAGAACTGGCCGTATCAATGCCAGTTATTAATGAAAATCAACAAATTTATCTCACTGGAAGAGGTACGGATTCCTGTGTTTTTAATTTTTTTGATTATTTAGACGGAGATATGTATACTAGTTTATATTATTATAATACAACCTCTGGGGTATTAGGATATACGCCTGATCAATATGGGAATGTAAATACTTCAGATATACAAATAATAGGTAGTTTCGGCGGATTTAATGTGCAAGAACTTTCTGGTGGTTCAGGAGTTGGAATTACAACGGGAGGACTCACCACAAGTGGAGATAGAATTATGATGATCTTTAATATCGGGAGTCAGGGGCATGCCGTAGTGGTAACAGGGACATCCACAGATTCTAATGGAAATATATTAATAGATTATTATGATCCAACAAATAATATATATGGATCCAGAGCTAATGGTGATTATTCTTCACTTTACAGTGTTGGTAATTATAATGATACATCATCGGGATATTATGGTTAAAAATACAGTAAAAAGATTATAAATGGATAGATATTTGTTAGTCTGGATACGAATAATAACAACGCACTGAGAAGTGCCCAAAGGGGATATTTCTTTGTTATATATAAAAGTGAAAAAAAATCATTTTATTCTACACCTAAATTATAATGATATCTATAAAACAGTGAACAGCATAATTTTTTAAATCAAAGTTCCCTTATATCGAACAAGTTCTTTGTTCACTCCGAAAAGTCAGGAGGACTTTTCGGAGTGAGTTTAGTTTTTCAATTTAAAATCTGAAAATAAAATATGAAAACAATTAAATTTATTTTGATTTTTTTTATTCTTGGTGATCTATTCTGTATTGCCCAGAGTAAAGTGATGGTTATACCAATAGATAAGGATACGACAGCTCTTAAATATGAATGGATGGAATCTGACTCTAAAGTTCTTAATTCAATGAATGTTGTTTACAGAAAGCCTGAGGGGTTTATAGAAATTGGCTCCACTGAATGCTTCAAGGAGAATCCGAAGTTTGAAGAAGCATTTACTTGTGTTTCTAATCTGTTGCAATCGGAGGATAATCAGTTCATGGTATTTATGCAAACTCACAGACTATTTACTAAAAGGGAAATATCGGAAATGAGGCGACTATTCAAGGATTTTGATCCTGAGAATTTTCCAGTTAATAAAATGAAATACATCGTCAAAGTTTTTTTTGGTAAGGAAAAAGCAAATAATTGGGGAGAATTGGTGGATTTTTATTCTATCGAAGAGGCCCACAAAAAATTTAATGCCGATTGCGCAATGAAACTTTCAATTTCTCTTACACTCGAAGATTATTATAAAAAAGATTATAAGTACGTTGATGTATTATTTTTTCAGAAAAAGGAAAGAGGCTTTGTAGGTTTATTTTGTTTTTATACTGATAAAGCGCGTAGAAATTTTGATCATTATTGGAAAAAGATAGAGGAAACTTTCTATTATGAAGATTAGCTTAAATATTTGAACTTATGAAAAGATTATTAATACAATATTTACATGATAATGGATGTTGAATCAGCTGTAAATACACAAATAAACTGGATAAATTAAAGATTTTCTCCATTATTGGTAGGTTATATATTTTAAAATACTAATAATCAATAAAGTTTTGATTTACTTCAGAAAAATCGTAAAGGTTGTCACAAGAACAGTATCCATTAATGGACTTACGACTGTCCTAAATGACTAAAATGATGCGATGCAACGCTATTATAGAACAACCATACGAGATTCTTTTGACAGTTACTTTTCGTTATGAAGTATGGGGTTGTATGATTTTAAAAAATAAGGAGAATTGGAAATGCTTTTATGGCTGAAAGAAAATGATTCACTTAAAAAACCAATTATTATTTACTTGAATTGCTAACTTCTATAAACTTGTTCATTTTTTTATATGATGATCTCTGATAATGTTTCAGATTCCTACTCAAGGGAAGAAAGTTCTAAACTGACCGTTGTTATTAATAAACAACCGGATGATCATTCTGAAAAATCAGAAGAAGTTCAATCCATAATCGACCGAATGCCTACTTATTGGGTAAAGTGGGTTGTGCTCTGCGTCGGAATACTTATGAGTATTTTTTTATTATTAGGATTTCTAATTCAGTACCCGGATACTGTAGATGGCCAAATTTCAGTTACCGGGAGTACTGCACCTATACGTTTGGTAGCGAACAGTAATGGACGCATTTATTTGCTAGCCACAGATAGAAGTACAGTGAATAAGGGGTCAGTGATTTCTTATATCGAAAGCGGAGCTTATTACAGACATATATTATTGGTTGAAACACTACTTAGAGGAATAGATCCTTCTAAAGTCGATAAGGTTGTTTTACCGGATACGCTAATATTGGGTGATGTAAGCTCGGCTTATAATTCATTTGTTCTTGTCTATATGCAATATGAACGCTTGTTGGTTTCTGATATTTATGCTACTATGCGAAAGAATATTCAAAACCAGATAAATTCGGACAAATTTGTGAGTCAGAATCTTCAAGAAGAAATGAAATTAAAAAAGCGAATATTGGCCGATTCGGAACACCGTTTGAAAAACGACAGCAATTTATGGACAAAGCAGGTTATCAGCGAACAGGATTATCAACAACAATATGCTGCACATCTCACTCTCATGCAATCGCAACTGTCCACAGAAAGCAATTATTTATCGAAACAATCCGAAATAAGCCGTAATATGATGGAAATTCAGCGGATTCAACTGGAAGAAACAGAAAACAAAGAAAAAGTATACTTTGAATTTATTACCCGGAAAAACGAGTTGGCAAATGCTATTAACCGTTGGAAAGAGAGTTATCTTCAGTATAGTCCCATTGACGGAGAACTCGAATACCTTGGTTTCTGGCGTGATAACGCTTTTGTTGAATCCAGACAAGAGTTGTTCTCTATCATTCCGGATAAAAACAATATTATGGGAGAGGTGATGATTCCTTCTTTTGGCGCAGGAAAAGTAGAAGTAGGTCAAACAGCAAATGTAAAGATCAACAATTATCCGTACGACGAATATGGCTTATTAAAAGGAGTCGTGAAATCCGTTTCCCGAATAACTAATAAAGTACAAACTCAGAATAGTACAGGTGAAGCATACTTGGTTGTCATATCCTTTCCTGACGGTACAATTACGAATTTTGGAAAACTTTTACCCTTGGATTTTGAATCGAAAGGAACAGCGGAAATCATCACCAAAAGGAAACGGTTAATTGAACGGTTGTTTGATAATTTAAAATCAAAAGGAGTAAAATAATAAATAATGCTATTAAAAAGATTCCCCATAGAATATCAGATGGATTCACAGGACTGTGGGCCTGCTTCATTAAAAATCATAGCAAAGCATTTCGGTAAATTTTACTCTTTACAAATGCTTCGTGATCGTTGTGGTATTACCAAAGAAGGTGTTTCATTACTGGATTTAAGTACAGGCGCTGAAAGTATCGGACTTCGCACATTAGCCATTAAATGTACTCTGGATGACATAGTCAATAGTATCCCTTTTCCCGCTATCATTTTTTGGAAAGACAGCCATTTTGTTGTGGTTTATGGTGCCGACAAAAAACATGTTTTCGTTTCCGATCCGGCAAAAGGGCGAATTAAATATTCATATGAAGAATTCAAAAAAGGCTGGTATCAGAAAGATGAGAAACAAGGTGTTTTACTTGCTGTTGAGCCGATGGCGGATTTTAAAGATTCCGAGGCTGGAAAAGAACAAAGAAAAAACAGTTTTTCAACTATCCTTAAATACTTTTTTCCATACAAAAGAAGTTTCACACTTGTGCTCATCATTATGTTGGTAGTTACTCTATTACAGGGGGTATTGCCATTTATCTCAAAAGCGGTTATTGATGTAGGAATAAAGACTTCTGATGTGAATTTCATAAACATGGTTTTGATCGGGAATGTCGCTATCCTGCTTAGTGTTATGATATTCAATGTGCTTCGGGATTGGATTCTGATGCACATTACCTCGCGGGTGAACATTGCGCTAATTTCCGATTATCTTATAAAATTGATGAAACTACCCGTTGCTTTTTTTGAAAATAAATTGTTGGGGGATATCTTGCAGCGTGCCCAAGATCACGAACGGATCAGGAATTTCGTTATGAATAATTCGCTTGCATTAATCTTTTCGGCTTTAACTTTAGTGATTTTTGCTATTATTTTACTTATCTATAATGCTATTATTTTTTATATTTTTCTAGGGGGCTCTATTCTTTATGTTGGATGGGTGCTTTTGTTTTTAAGTGTTCGTAAAAAATTAGATTGGGAATATTTCGAACTTATTTCAAAGAATCAAAGCTATTGGGTCGAAACCGTTTCAGCCATACAGGATATAAAAATCTACAATTATGAAAAACACCGCAGATGGAAATGGGAAGAAATACAAGCGCGTCTTTACCATGTTAATAAGAGAGTTCTAACCGTTACAAATGCCCAGAATCTGGGAGCTCAATTTATAGAAAGTATAAAAAACATGGCTATCATCTTTTTTTGCGCTACGGCTGTAATTAGAGGAGAAATAACCTTTGGTGTTATGATTTCAACGCAATTCATTACAGGGATGTTGAACGGGCCATTAATTCAATTTATCAATTTTGTCGTGTCGGGACAATATGCAAAAATTAGTTTTCTCCGCATCAATGAAATCCGACAATTGGAAGATGAAGATGAACTCTTAACTATTGGAAACACAACCCTCGTGCTTGAAGATAAAAGTATTACACTGGAAAATGTTCACTTTCAATATACCGTAAATAGTCCTTTAGTTTTAAGGAACATATATTTAAAAATACCGGAAAATAAAATCACTGCCATAGTTGGGGGAAGCGGAAGTGGGAAATCAACGTTGTTAAAATTACTTGTCAGATTATATAAACCTACTTACGGTAATATTAAAATTGGAGGCATGAATGTAAATCTCATTAACTTGCGGCAATGGAGAGAAATGTGTGGAGTAGTAATGCAGGATGGAAAAACCTTTAACGATACCATAATTAACAACATCGTGTTGGATGATGAGCATATAGATTATGAAAAACTCAGAGAAGTGTGTCGCCTGGCACAGATTGAATCGGAAATAAATGAAATGCCCAAAGGTTTTGAAACAATGATCGGTGAAAACGGACGTGGATTGAGTGGTGGACAAAAACAACGTTTATTAATTGCCCGGGCACTTTATAGAAATCCACAACTATTATTTTTAGACGAAGCAACTAACTCACTAGACGTAATAAATGAGAAGAAAATCATCGATGCGCTCAATTGTGCTTTCAAAAACCGAACAGTTATTGTTGTAGCTCATAGGTTGAGCACTATTCGTAGCGCTGATCAGATTGTTGTACTAGATAAAGGCTTTATAATAGAAGTTGGAAGTCATGATATTTTGATGGAAAAGAAAGGACATTATTACGCGCTCGTATCATCACAGATGAAATCTTAGATTTTTAAATTATATATTGTATTTTTGCTTCTCATGAAATGGATTTAATAAAAGGAACAACAACTCGTAAGTACCATGAGAATGTTTTTAATGCTGTAGAGTCTATTCGTTTTGCATACCTGACTGTAATATTTTAAAATACTGTAGCTGATGAATAATTTCGAGCCCACACTTTCGTTTTGCATTACCTGTAAAAACAGATTTAAACAGATCAAAAAAACGTTACCCCACAATTTGCAGGATAACCGTGATCATAAACATCTTATTGAGTTTGTATTGGTTGATTTTGGAAGTACTGATGGGCTTCAGGAATGGATATACGATAACTTTAGGGAGGAAATGAGGTGTGGATATTTAAAATATTATTATACGGAAGAAATGAAGAATTGGCATTCTTCTATTGCAAAGAACACGGCACATTTATTGGCTTTAAATGAAATAGTGACAAACCTGGATTGTGATAATTATACAGGTTTGAACGGAGGAAAATTTGTAATTGACAAAATGGTTGAGTATGGTGTGAGAAGTACGATATTCCATCAATTCAGTAATAACAGAGGAGATGGTTCTTATGGCCGCATCACTTTAAGCAAAAGAAATTTTATCTGTATAGGTGGGTACGATGAGAGCCTTGAGCCCATGGGCTACCAGGACGTTGATTTAATCATTCGATCGATGATAGCTGGATTTAGTTATAGGCACACTGATGATACCCGGTTTAACAGGGCCATACCTAATTCAAAGGAGGAAGGATTATGGAATGTGGAAACGAAAAGCAACTGGGAACAAATGAATTTTAGAAATTATAAACGATCGAGAAACAATATACTTTCCGGAAACTTAATTGCGAATCAATCTAAAGAGCATATTGGTATACTGGATAATATACACGTCTTTGAATTATAGACTTAAATGAACTTAACTATAGAATATCAAAATTATGCCTCTCGTCTCAATCGTAATCCCTTTGTATAATTCAAGAGTTACACTGCATGACTGTGTGGAATCCGTGCTACAACAGACGCATTCTAATTTTGAAATTATTCTTGTGGATGATGGATCCGATGAAATATACACTGATATTATCGGACATTTCAACGACAGTCGAATCGCATATTATAAATTAAAACACTTGAATGCCAACGTAGCCCGAAATTATGGTATCGTGAAAAGCAAGGGAAAGTACATCGCTATGCTGGATTCTGACGATCTGTGGTTACCCAACCATTTGCGGGATTGTATTGAAACTATAGAAGAAAACGGGGCGGATGGGTTATATGGTAGTTTAATCGTCAGAAACAAGATGAATGGGAATGAGCAAGAATTCAGCGTCCGTGATATTAACGACGATGAAGCAATGGTGAATTATCTATTAAATACGGGATATGGAGCACAAACGTCGACTTTATTTCTATCCGCAGAAAGTGCTAAAACCATTCAATGGGATGAGACTTTGAAACGCCATCAGGATTATGATTTTGTCATTAGATATAGTCAATCCTATAAAATAAAACCGAAATTTAGGGCCAGTGTAGTATACAATATTACGAGTAAGAATAGTAAGATCGATTTCGATTCGTGCATCCGGGTTATTGAAAAATACAAATATGAAATTGAACCTTTCCTGTATGGCAGGTACAATCAAAACATGATGAGACTGGCCATAAACATGCATGCCGGCGAGGAGATTGTCAGGCATTATAGAAAAGAGTCCGTCAAATATATCGAGTATGTTTCATATGCACAATATATTATGATTTGTATTCCGAAGACACATTGGGGAAAATTGAAATGTAAATTGAAATATCTTTTATATATTTCTCATACAGTTGTGAATTAACGCTCCTTTTATGATAAATAAACCGGGGACTTTCGCAAGCCCCCGGTTCCGGTTTTTTTGTAATTTAGAAGTAGAGTATTTATATTGATAAGCAGGGATCAGTTGCCTGCTTTGATTTTTCCGATGCCATCCTTGGAGAGGTCTTTCTCTGCCGGGTTGCCTAAATAACGCACATTGCCGATACCTTCCGAGCGTACTTTCAGATATTCCGATGCATGGCAGCTCACGTTGCCCACTCCCTCGGAGGAGACTACGGCACGTTTTGCTTTCAACCCGTCGGCATGCACGTTACCCACGCCTTCGGAGCTAATGTCAACGCTGTCTGCCGTGCCACCCAAGGTGATGTTACCCACTCCCTGGGAGTTGATAACCACCTTCTCGCTGCGAAGGTTCTCAGCGGTGATGTTGCCCACTCCTTCCGATTGGATGATCAGCTCGGGGGAAGAGAAGGAACCGTCGATCACGATGTTGCCGACTCCCTCGGAATCGATCCGTGAAAGGGTGGGTGTGGCAATGGAGATAACCAGATTTTGGGATCTTTTACCGAAGCGCTTCCGGAAGCTTTCCTCCATATTGAGAATCAGCTTGCCGTTCTCCATCCGTACATCGAGTGCGTTGAGCATCTCTTCGCTGCCTTCGGCGGTGACGGAGGTACGGGGCGACTGCCGGATCTGAATGTTTGCTACCACCGATGATTCGATGGCCGTGAAGTCCGACACTTCAAACTGGTCGGTAGCGCGGCGCGACTGTGCGCAGGAGCTGCTGGTGACTGCCAGCAACAGGGTAATCAATGTGAGAGAAAATAATCGTTTCATCTGTTTCTTTTTTAAGATATGACATTGTGATGTTGTTTCCGGTTACAGAAAATCAATCTTTTAACAATTCAAGTATCTTTAGCCGGAAGGCATATTCGTATTTGGCCTGTGCCTCTTCACCCAGGGCTTGTGTCTGGTTGTTTTTGGCCAGGGTCAGCTCATAGGTGTTGGCGCGACCACTGTCATGCTTCTCTTCGGCAAAACGATAGGCTTCGTTGCTGGCCTCGACCGATTTTTTGGCGGCATCCCAACGGCTTTTGGCTCCCACAGCATTGTAATAGGCCTGTTCAATCTGTTTGCGGAGCTCCAGCTTTGTCTTGTCCATCTCCAGGCGGGTGTTGGCAATGGCCAGCTCGGCGCTCTGGATGTTGTTTCTGACCTGAAATTTGTTGAAAATGGGTATGCGCAGACTGAAACCGAGCGAGTTGCTCATGTTGTTCCGCAACTGCGTGCCGAACGGATCGTTGTCCCTGCCGTTCATCTTGTAATAACCGGTACCCATGTTGGCGCCAAAGGAGAGCGATGGATAGAGCTGCGACCGGGCCATCAGCTTTTCTTTTTCACTGCTTTCAATCTTGTACTGCATACTCCGGATGATGGGCCGGTTCTGTAGCGCACTTTCATAGACCGCTTCGGAGGCAAGCAGGGTGGATTCACTGATAAGTGACTCTGCGGGTGGGGCTGTCACATCGAAATCATCGAATTCCTCCAGCTCCATGATCTGTGCCAGGTCGAGCAAGGCCAACTTGTGGTTGCTGGCTGCCTGTACCCTGTTGAGCTCCTCTCTGGCCAGCTGTGCTTCCTGCTCATATAGTTCCCCCTTGGCCATCCTGCCGCTCTTCACCAACTCGGTGCGGCGGGCAATGTCGGCCTGGGTGGTTTCGAGCTGGGTCTCGGCGATCTGCAGCAGCTCACGGTTGAGTAGCGCCTGCAGGAAGGCGGTGGAGACGCTCATGATGATGTCGTCGCGCATCTTGTCGAGGTCGGCTTCCGAAGCCTGCATGTCAGCTTTGCGTGCGTCGATGTTGTGCTTCATGCGCAACCCGTCGAAGAGGGTGATGTCGGCACCGATGCCGAAGCTGGTCTGCGACGAGTTGGTGTTCACGTAGGTGTTGTCGAGGCCGATGGAACGGCCGAAGACAAAGTTTTGTCCTGCCGAAGCATTCAGACTGGGCAACAGGTCGGCCCGTGCCTGGCTGTAGGCTATCTCCCGTTGTTGCCGGTTCAGCTCCTGCTGTTTGATATTGCGGTTGTTCTCCAGGGCAATATCGATGCATTCCAATAAGGTGTACTGCTGCTGTGCAGATACCGTAAAGAGGGTACCACAGGTAAGCAACAGGCTGGTGACGATGATTCTGATCTGCATAATATGGATGGTTGACAACTGACTGTAAAGACAGTTTGTTAATTCTTCTTTTCTTCGATGATCTCCGTACCGCGGATCTTGTCGTTCTCTTTCAATCCTTCGGTTACTTCGATGTGGATGCCGTCGGAGAGGCCTATCTTCACCGGATGGCGTTCAAACTCCTGCGGTTTTTCGTTTTTCACCAGATAGACAAAGGCCGAGTCGCCGCTGAACTCCACAGAACTCTCCGGGATGGTGAGCACGCCGCTACGTTTATCGAGGATGATGTCGGCATTGGCGCTGTAACCTGCCCGGATAAATACGTCGGAGGGAAGCTCCATGGCGGCCTTCATCTCAAAGAGGATGGCACCGCTCTCTTCCACGCCCTTTGGTGAGACATATTCGAGTGAGGCGGGTATCTTACGGTCCTGGATGGCGCCGATGGTGATCTCCATGGGCATGCCGACGGAGAGCTTGCCCACCTCCGTCTCGTCGATTTTTCCCACGAAGAGCATGTCGCTCAGATTGGCCACCGAGGCCACCGTGGTGCCATCGTTGAAGTTGTTGGACTGGATCACCGAGTTGCCCACCTTGACCGGTACATCGAGGATGGTGCCGCTCACGGTGGAGCGTACCAGCGTGTTGCTGGTTTTGGCAGAACTTTTTGTGATTCCCGTCTGCACCAGGCTCAGGTTGTCGTTGGCGGCGCGCAGCTCCTCCTGATCGTTCTTGTACTGCAGCTGCACTTTTTCGAACTCCTCCTTCGAGATCACCAGGTTCTCAAACAGCTTGCGGTCGCGTTCATAGTTGCTGCGGCTCTGGTCGGCAGCCAGTTGTGCCCGCTGCACGCGAGACTCGGCGCTGCTCAGGTTTACCATGTCGGGCACCACCTGTATCTTGGCGATGATGTCGCCCGCCTGCACCTTGTCGCCCGCCTCCTTGTAGATCTCGGAGATGATACCCGACATCTGCGGCTTGATGAGGATCTCGTTGCGTGGTTCCACCTTGCCGGTGGCAACCGTTCTTTTCACGATTGTGTCTGTCGTGGTGGTTTCAATTTTGTAGTTCACTACCTTGGGGCGTGATTTCTGCCAGAGGAACACAAAGGTGGAAATGACCAAAAGTCCCAATAGCACCAGTCCAGCAATTCTCAGTATTCGTTTCATAAGATTTTT
>DJVY01000185.1:3648-4239 GCA_002440885.1 Bacteroidales bacterium UBA6244 | reverse complement strand
TCCTTGAAGAACTGGTCGCCCTGGCTCAGTACGATGCCGGTGGCGCGCAGCAGTCCCACGCCCACCACGATGCCGGTGATGCCGGCAAGGACGGTGAGGACGATGCTCTCGCTCAGTATCTGCGCGATGATGTTGCGCGGGGTGGCCCCCAGGGCGCGGCGGATACCGATCTCCTTGGTACGCTCGCGCACGGTGACCAGCATGATGTTGCTCACGCCGATGGCGCCGGCAAAGATGGTGCCAAGTCCCACAATCCAGATCAGCGCTGCGATGCCGATACCGAGGTAGTTGAACATTTTAAACTGTTCTTCGATGTTCATGTTGAACACCGCTTCCTTGTCTTCGGGTGCGATCTGATGCTGTTGTTTGAGTACCTCCAGTATCTTGTCCTGAATGACCCTCACCGGCACTCCCTTTTTGGCTGTGGCAGCCAGAAAGTGGATGATGTTGCCCTGATTGAAGGCCTNNTCATCATGGCCCGCTGTGCGGGAATATATCCGGCAAAGGTGCCGATGACAAGCAGGATGAGCAGGGAGGCCACGGCCATGCCGAAAGATATCTGGGGATCCTTGAAGAACTGGTCGCCCTGGC
>DJVY01000185.1:0-3511 GCA_002440885.1 Bacteroidales bacterium UBA6244 | reverse complement strand
TCCAGATCAGCGCTGCGATGCCGATGCCGAGGTAGTTGAACATCTTGAACTGTTCTTCGATGTTCATGTTGAACACCGCTTCCTTGTCTTCGGGTGCGATCTGGTGCTGTTGTTTGAGTACCTCCAGTATCTTGTCCTGAATGACCCTCACCGGCACTCCCTTTTTGGCTGTGGCAGCCAGAAAGTGAATGATGTTGCCCTGATTGAAGGCCTGCTGCATGGTGGAGAAGGGGAGGACCACTGTCTCGGCAGTCTGTCCGCCAATGCTGACACCGGAGGTGCTTCGCGCCACACCGATTACCTGGAAGTAGATGCCGTTTACACGAATCTGTTTTCCTGTGGGATCTTCTCCTTTGCGAAAGAGTACTTCGTAGATCCGTTCACCGATGACGCACACTTTTCTCTTTTCGGCAATGTCGATGTCGTTCACATAACGACCATAGAGCATCTTGCTTCTTTCTATCAGGTCATATTCGGGGTAGCAACCCTTCACCAGGTAGGAACCGTTCTTTTCGCCCCGCACCACATTCTTGTCGTTACCCCCGGAGAATAATACCGGCGATATGTACTGTAGCTCCTTCACCTTCTCCCGTATGACGGGGATGTCGCTGTTGGTCATATTCCATCTTCTTCCTTTGCGAAATCCTTTGTAGGGAAGAGTGGTTCTGCTGGATTCAAAGAAGCATGAGTTGGTGGCAAATCCTTCGATCTGGGAGGTCATTCCCTTCTCCAGTGCGTTGCCGGCGCCGACCATCAGCACCAGCATCAGCATGCCCCAGAACACCCCGAATGCGGTGAGCACACTACGCGACTTGTTGTGCGTAATGGTAATCCATATTTCCTGCCATCTGTCTAAGTCGAACATATTTTTTTAGCGTTCAGCTGTCAGCTTTCAGCGATCAGCTCTTTAGGAGCAATGTTTATGCTTTCAGCGGTTAGTAAGTTAGTTTTAGCTTTCAGCTGTCAGCGATCAGCTTTCAGCTTCAGTAGTATAAATTTGTCACTCCTGTCTCATTGCTTCAATGGGCTGCACACGTACTGCCTTGCGTGCCGGGAGATATCCGGCGATCACGCCTGCGATGATCAGCACAATGGTGGCAAAGATCGCGTAGCCTATATCTACGGTGGGATTTGTGAAGATAGACATCTGTGGCTCGTCGGTGACCGGTTTCCCATTGGCTGCCTGCACCATGAAGTAGTTGATCAGTTCGGTAAGCCCGATGCCGATCATCATGCCGATATAGCCGAAAATGGTCGTGATGAAAATCGACTCCAGGATGATGGTCTTCAGTATGGATAACGGTGTAGCTCCTATTGCCTTGCGGATTCCGATCTCGCGGGTACGTTCCTTCACCGAGACCAGCATGATGTTGCTGACCCCCACGATGCCGGCAATCAGGGTGAGGATGCCGATGATGGTGACAAAGAGTGTGATGCCGCCGAATATCTTCATCGTTTCCACGTAATCCGATTGTGCATTGTGGATATAGAGTGCCTGTTCATCTTCGGGATTGAAGTTCAGCCGGGCGCCCATCATGCTCCGGAGCGACTCGTTGAAGCGGTCGTTCTGCGCCTCCGTGGTGAGGCCGTCCACCGTGAAGGTGATCTGCCAGAACTTTCGTTGGGGATTATAGATGGCCTGGGCTGCGGAAAACGGAATATAGGCATTGGATCCGCCAAACTGTTCTTTCTTGGTGTTGATGCCCACTACCTTGAACATGATCTGACCCACTTTCACCATTTTTCCCAGGGGGTCCTCATTCTTGAAGAGGACATCGACGATCTTTTGATCCAGCACAATCACCTTGTTGCGATCATTGATATCCAGTTCGTTGATAAACCTTCCCTTTTCGGGTGGGATAATCAGTTTCTCGATATCTGAGAAGTTGGGCATGACACCGCGTAATCCGTAGGTTCCGTACTCAGTACCATAGGCAATGGTCTGGTTGGTGTTGTATCGGGCCGTGATGAGGCGACTCTCTGCTACCTGATTTTGAATGGCAGATACCTCATTTTCTGTGAACATCAACTGACGCCCCGATTTCAGTCCGTTATGCGGCATGGAGGTGGTACCCGACCAGAGGTTGATGCGGTTCACAGCCCGTGAGCTGAAGTTTTGCATTACACCGTTCTTGAGTCCGTTGCCTGCTCCCAGCAGAATAATCAGGATGAATATTCCCCATGATACGGAGAGACCGGTGAGGGTGGTACGCAGTTTGTTTTTCTTCAGCGTATCCATTATCTCCTGAAACTGGTCGATCATACCAATTGCATGTTAACGTTTGGAAAGGTGTCGTGCACGCCATTGTTCTTGCGTGTTTCATATTCGATCATTCCATCCTTCAGGTGAATGATGCGGTTGGTGGCGTCGGAAACCGATTTCTCGTGTGTGACGATGATGGTGGTGATGCCTTCGCTGTTGAGGTTTGTAAGCACATCCATCACCTCGAGCGTAGTCTTGCTGTCGAGGGCCCCTGTGGGTTCATCGGCCAGGATGATCTTTGGACCGGAAATCATGGCGCGGGCAATGGCTACCCGCTGTTTCTGACCTCCGGAGAGCTCATTGGGCATGTGGTGTGCCCAGTCCCTCAGTCCCATCTTGTCGAGGTGCTCCATCGCGATGATGTTGCGTTTCTTGCGGCTCACCTTCTTGTAATAAAGGGGTAGCGCCACATTCTCCAGCGCATTTTTGAAGTTGATGAGGTTGAATGACTGGAAAACGAACCCGATCATCTCATTGCGGTATTTTGCCGCCTCTCTTTCGCTCATGTTTTTGATCAGGGTGCCATTGAGGTGGTAGTCGCCTGCATCATACGCATCGAGGATACCGAGGATGTTGAGCAGGGTTGATTTCCCCGAGCCCGAAGCGCCCGTAACAGCGACATATTCACCTGCTTCTATGTCGAGACTGATTCCTTTGAGCACATGCAATGAAATTGCTTCGGTGTGATACGACTTGTGTAGTTGCCTGATATGGATCATCTATCTATTATTTTCTCCCAGATTAGACTTTCGTCTGTCTGGTTTCGTTACAGAATATACGCTAAATAGTTGCAGAACATTGATGGTGCAAATATATGCCAAAACATTGTACTATGCAATACACAATACTGTGTATTTGTAATAATTATCAATAATTAACTAATCAGGGCGTTTGCAACCCTTTTTGAATATGCTCAAACAGAACTTCCGTCTCAATATCCAGAAGCTTTACTTTTTTTACGATCAGGGGTAGTTCTTCGTCCAGAAACAGTTGTTTATAAATGGATTTGACTACTTTTCTGGCACCGGGAGATACGAAAAAACCGACTCCTCTTTTATCATAAATCACATCGATTGTTTTGAGGTACTCGAAACTACGCATCACCGTATTGGGATTTACACCGAGCATGCCTCCCAAATCGCGGATCGATGGCACACGTTCATCTTCCCGATATTCGTCGTTCAGAATTTTCTCGCAGATCAGATCTGAGATCTGCAGGTAGATGGGTTTATGTTCGTTGAAGTTCAT
>DJVY01000166.1 GCA_002440885.1 Bacteroidales bacterium UBA6244 | reverse complement strand
GCTAAACTTTCGGGCAATGAGCAGTTGGTGGGCATACGAAAGCCGGCTGGAGAAATAATTCGTCCTGTCCGGATCAGCCCATTTCAATGTATTGATGGCCATGCTGCCAAAATAACTAACCGAAACGGGCATGTTAACATCACCTTTACTTTGTCGGAGCAGTTTCACTTTGATTGAACCATCCACCGTTTTTTCGAGTGTGGTTCTGCCAATTCCAACCACCAGCCAATCTGTTATGCCATATTGAAGGCCTAATCGGGTAGTGGCCTGATCGAGTCCGAAAAAATCTTCAAATCCGCGATTTGCCGGACCAAAATGATGTTGAATGTCGAAGATTAAATTGCCATTGGCTGGATTTTCAACAGATTGGCCTAAAGAAATGCGGGTAGATTTAAAAGTGGCGAAAGCGTACTCCGTAGCAGGCTCTGTGTCGCCGAACAAATCCATCAAATCATCTTGCGCATTAACATGAGAGGCGGGCAAAAGAAAAGCGAACACTATAACAAGCGTGGAAATTTTCATTGTGGTCAGGCTTATTTTAAAGACTCGAGTTTGGTATCAACGGTAATTTCAATCTCTTCGGCAATTTTTCCGGTCACCGCCCCGGGAATACTGATGTCGTAGTCGGCCAGCTTGATCATAAAAACTGATTTCCCCTGAACGTGATCTTCTTTAACATCAAAACTGCCCTGGGTAGAAATGTCTTTGGTGACGCCGTGGATAGTTAATTTTCCTACCACGGTAGCTTCGTAACTTCCTGGCTTATCAAAGTTAATATCCTGTAGGTTAGTCACTTTTCCTGCGAAAGTAGCATTGGGAAACTTGTCACTTTCTACATAGTTTTCGTTGAAATGCTCCTGCATGAGGGCTTTCTCAAACACAAACGATTTCATCAGCACCTTGAAAACAAAACCTCCTGTTTTGGTATCGAGGGCAGCGTTTACCTGGTTGTTGTGGGCTTCAATCTTCTCGAGGGGACCGTCGGAATAGAATTTAATGTGTCCGTTTTTCGTAAGATAGCGTTGAGCCATTGTTAACTGAGAAGCAGTTGTCAGGATAATAAAGAGCAAAATTAGTTTTTTCATAAGATGTAGTTTTATTCATTAATGATTGAGCATTGTTCTAATATGACGTCGGTACCGTTATACCCCGAGCAAAGCCCTTTGAGTGTAACCGGACGACCCGGGACTATTGATTTCAAATACTGATGGTGCGAGGGAAGCAGCGTGCAGCGGATGCCTTCATCGCCAAAAACACCCTCAGTAAAAGCAAAAACAACGATGCGCAGCGAATCAACTGTTTCGATAGAAGTGGGTATTCCGCTGATTTGCAATACAGCTCCATCGTAATTTTCTCCTTCCGGGGTGGACTTGTTACTGTAATGCGTATAAAACGATTCCGCACTCAGAATGTAGTCGGGAGAAGCCGTTTCAATATTTCGGTGAGGTTTGTTGTAAACAAAAAACCAAACATAAGTACCCCCAAGCAAACCTGCTGCAAGGAGGATTAAAAGCCAGAGTTTAAATTTCTTCATAGGGCGAATCAGTTGTTAGGTGTACCGTTGTTAATCCAGATTTCCAATTTCCTGATGGTGCAGTCGTCGAGCTTGCCGGCATTTTTTGGCATCGGCGACCAGCCCGATTCATGACGAATAACGCCAAGCAGACTTCCATTGTTTGCGGCGGCAGAAATACTTTCGTAACTATCGAGAGAAATATTGCCCCCAGCCCCAATGCCTGTGTGACAAGATGTGCAACTATTTGAAATTACGGGAAATACCGTGCCGGAATAGGTAACATTGGTGGTATCACAAGATCCGGAGGGAGGATACAATTCTTCTTCCTTATCATAATAACAGGCCTGCGCCAAAAACATGACAGAAATAATCAGCAATAAAAGTCCTTTTCGTTTCATTTTAGTCATTGGGTGTGTTGTTTTCAATCCATATTCTGATAGCAGCAATGCGGCAATCGTCCAACTTTGAAGTGTTTTTAGGCATGGGAGAATACCCACTTAGATGAGCAACTGAACCGTAAAGTCGCCCGGAAGTTGCCGCATCAACCACAGTTTGATAATCGGTAAGCAGTATGCCCGCCCCCGGATTAGCTCCGCTATGACATCCGGTACAATTTGTTTGTATGGTAGGCCAAACTTGTTGAGAAAAAGTAACGTTGGTGGTGTCGCAACCACTGTTGCAACTGTTATCTAATGCGCCTTGCTGAATCCAGGTGCGAATTTTTTGAATCTGTTCCACACTTAACCCCGCATTGGGTGATGGAGGCATTCGCTTTTCCGGATCATCCTCAGTTATCGCTTCGTACAATTCACTGCCATCAGGATTTCCGGGTTTGATTTCTCCGGTTGTGATGATGGAAGCGTAATCAACCAAAACAACGCCTTCCTGTGCTGATGACTGATCGTGACAGCCACTGGTGGCACAATTAGATACAATCAAGGGGAGAATGTCGTTTTTGAAATAAACCGTGTCTTCATCGCAACTGTCGTCAGGAACAACCACAATCGGGTTCTCCGGCACTAAAAAAGGATCGTGTTTACAGCCGACTATCATTGTAAACACAGCTAGCGATGCGGGTATCATGAATTTCAGACCAGACTTTAAAATCATATATTTAGAATCGATTTAAATAAGACAAATGTAAAATAGATTTCATTACATGTTGCAACATGAATATCTTTAACTAATATTTAACATCTTTGAAATGAAGGGGTACATAGGAAACCCGATTCGGATATTGAATTTTAATCAGGCTTAGGGAATAATTCGGCGAATTCAGATGTCAAAGCTGTAAAAGTTATAAAAATGAAAACAATGAATTTTAAATTAGCAGTAGCGTTGATCATGTTATGGTCTTCGGTCAGTTATTCAGCCTTTGCACAAAGAGCGCAAAGCAGAGAAGAAGTAAAACAATATTTTGACGAACAAATTGCTCCGGCTATTATTGGTCAGCAACACGCTTACATCAAATCACTCAATCCATCAGAAGTGGAACGTTTAACCGAAATCAAAGGGGCTTGTAACGGATTTACCTTAGCACAACCTGAAGCGTTCAATCAAGTTTCCGAAATTGTTGAAAACCATCCTGAGGCCAACAAGGTATACCAGGATTTCATTGAAAAGCAAAAAGACAAATGGATCAGCGACATCAAGGCCATTCATGCCAAAAATGACGTTGAAATGTATAAAAATAAAAGTGGTCAATCAGGGCCTGAATTCTGGATACTAAGACTAGAAAAACCTGAAAACATGCTTCTAATGGATGAAAACGATCCTTTTATGAGGATGAAATCTTTAGCAAGGAAAAACGGCATGAAAAACAAATCGGGGGTTAAAGGGCAAGCTCCGCGTGGCATGCGAGATATGTCGCCTGAAATGCAGCAGGAAATGATAGCCAATTATGAGCAGAATGTGCTTCCTGTTTTAATTGAACAACGTCAGCTTTTCGACAGCAATCTTGATAACAATGAAAAAGAAGCTATACAGTTAGCCCGTGAAAAAATTCAAGTGCGAAAAGCGATGTTCAAGGCCTGGCACGAAAGTGAAGATTTTGTTCCTGGAGAACGCCGCAACGATCCCAACTTTGATAACATGCGGGCCGACATGCAAAAAAGCATGCAGGAAGTCAGGGCTATCGCACTTAACCACCAGAAACAAATCGCCAATGCATTAGATGAGGTAAGAAACACTGAAAGGGATGGTTACACAACAAATGACTCCTTTCAGCAGCGAAACGACAGAAAAGCCAGAGCCAAAAAATACCGTCCGTTGAAAAAATTCCAAACACCGGTTGGCTTTTTACTCTTTGATCCGGACAAAGCAGATGAAGAAAATTTTATTGAAGAATTAAAGCCGGCATTCGTCTCCGTTTTCCCCAATCCGGTGATTGCGACAGGAACCGTTCAAATAAACAACGCACTCGGAGAGCAGGTAGAGGTAGTTTTATTCGATCAAAAAGGAGTTCAGCAACAAGTTTTGTTTTCGGGCGAAATAAACGACCCCACTTTTTCTGTTCCTTTTGATGCCTCAAAACTAACAGATGACTACTACATAATTAAAGTGAATCTGGGCAATGAAGTTATTTCGCGCAAGGTGATAATAAAACCATAAAACACAGGGATCACGCTATGTATTCAAAGGCGATTGGATTTTCCGGTCGCCTTTTTTCATTCACCATAAAAGTCTACTTCAGGTGGCAGATCGGAGGTGACAAAGCCACGGTACATTCCGGGCGTATTAAATGGCATTGAAATGTTTCCAGACTTGTCGAGCGCGATAACCCCTCCGCTGCCGGCATCAGCACTAAGCACGTTAAATATTACCTCTCTGGCGGCTTCGTCAACCGACATGTTTTTGTATTTCATCAGGGCATTGATCTGGAAAGCCACCGCATGTCGAATAAAATATTCGCCGTGTCCGGTAGCAGAAACGGCACACCCGGTGTTGTCAGCGTAAGTGCCTGCACCAATGATGGGAGAGTCGCCGACACGTCCTTTTCGCTTATACGTCATGCCTCCGGTTGAAGTCCCTGCGGCCAAATTTCCGTATATATCCAGAGCTACTGCGCCACATGTGCCAAATTTGTCGTCCAGCGCGTTCTGCTTCGTTTTCAAATAACTGTTCCACCGGTCTTGCGTAAAAAAGTAACTGCTGTCGGCGGTTTCTATCCCCTGCTCACGAGCAAAGATTTCAGCACCTTCACCGGTAAGCAGCACATGCGGGCTATGTTCCATCACCGCTTTTGCAGCCAGAATCGGGTTTTTAATATGTTTCACCCCGGCCACAGCACCGGCCATCAATGTTTTGCCCTCCATAATGGACGCATCGAGCTCGTTCACTCCCTCAGCCGTAAAAACCGCTCCCTTTCCGGCATTAAACAGAGGTGAATTTTCCATAACCTGAATAGCTGCGGTAACCGCCTCCAGGCTTGATCCTCCGTTTTCGAGTACGGTGCTTCCGGCCAGCAAGGCTTCGTTGAGTTTTGTTTTATATTGGGAGGCTAACTCAGTATCCATGTTCTCCTTCAAAATAGTCCCTGCTCCGCCATGAATAACAAGCGCCCACTTTGGTGGTTTTGAGTCAATAACCGGGTTACATCCGACCATGAAGGTCAATACCAAAACAATAACCAGTTCAAAAATTTTCTTCATATCAAACTTTTATATGTTGTCAGAATTAGGTGCTCATGCGGCCCAATACAATTAAAGTTTGCCGATAAAGCCTGAAATCAGGCTTTTGAAATCATACAAACCAAACATATCGGCAGCCGTGATAAGAATAATGACGACAATGACCCACTTAACAAAATTTACTCCCTTTTTCACGGCCAACCGACTGGCAACCAATGCCCCAACTACATTTCCAATGGACAGAATCAGACCGATCGTCCAATCAACCTGATTGTACCACAAAAAAACCAGCAGAGTGAAAGGGGTATAAGCCAGCACGATGAACACCTTTATGGCATTGGCTTTAACCAAATCGAATCCGGCTGCTCCCACAATGCCTGCCAGCAGGAAATACCCGACTCCCAAATGGATAAATCCACCGTAAATGCCAATCAAAAAGAAAATAACATAGATCTTCCAGGTCAGAGGTTTTTCCATGATTTCCTTCCGGCCATAAATATACTTCTGTGGTTTGTAAAGGATGAACAGCAGCATAAACAGCATGATGACTCCAATGGCTTTTTCAAAAACGTCCTCCCTGATGTCAACGGCTATCCAAGCCCCAATAAGTGAGCCCAATACCGCAGGTATCGAAAGCAAAAGCGATTTACGTAGTTCCAGCACCTTTTGCTGCCGAAAACTCGTAGTAGCGGCTAGTGTTTGAATAGCAATGGCGATGCGATTTGTGCCATTGGCAACTGAAGCTGGCAATCCAAGCATCATCAATACCGAAAGGGAGATAATACTGCCTCCGCCTGCAAGGGTGTTTATAAAACCAACCAAAACTCCGGCGGTGATGAGTATGGTTATTTCAACAACGTTCATAGGAGAAAAGAATAATAGCGACTAAGAAGCATCGGAAGAGGGCATTTGTGGTTTTCTCTTTAAAGCATCCCACCCTTGGGCGGTAATAGGGAGAAGTTGGTTATCGACAGTAACTAAATTTTCACCCTCTTGGCGGTCAGTCATATAACCAATCACAGAAACACCTTTTAAGTTTTTCACTTTTTCAAAATCAGTTTGCCTGACAGTAAACAGCAACTCATAGTCTTCACCTCCGTTAAGTGCCGCCACTGTTGGAACAATGCCTAGCTCTTTGGCCGTGTCGTAGGTTAACTGGTCGATAGGAATTTTGTCTTCATACAAAGCCACTCCTGTGTTTGAGGCCTTGCATAAATGCAATATCTCGGAGGCCAGTCCATCTGAAATGTCAATCATAGAAGTGGGCTGTATGCCAAGCTCACCCAGCAATTTGGTTATATCGCCACGTGCTTCCGGTTTTAATTGACGCTCAAGCAGGTATTCCTTTTCTGATAAGTCGGGTTGCATGTTTGGATTGGCCAAAAACTCCGATTTTTCTCTTTCCAGAATAAGCAATCCCATGTAAGCTGCGCCCAGGTCGCCACTCACGCAAACCAAATCATTGGCCGAGGCACCACTGCGGTACACTACCTTTTCGGCTTCCGCTTCGCCAATGATGGTAATGCTTATAAACAATCCGGCCGGACTGGTGGTAGTATCGCCGCCAATCAGGTCCAACTGGTAATGTTGACAAGCTTTCCGGATGCCACTATACAGCTCCTGAATAGCCTCAGCCGAATATTTTGATGAAACACCCAACCCCACCAAAATCTGTTTGGGCGTCCCATTCATGGCCACAATATCGCTCACGTTTACAACTACCGATTTATACCCTAAATGCTTTAGCGGAGTATAAACCATGTCGAAATGAATGTTTTCGATTAACAGGTCTTTGCTTACCAGCATGACTTTTCCATGATCGGGTTTTATAACCGCAGCATCATCTCCCACTCCCAGTACACTTTCTGAATGTATGTTTTTAAAATCTTTGGTAAGCTCATCAATCAAGCCAAATTCACCGAGCTCGGATAAATCGGTTAGTTTTTTTTCTTCTGCTGACATTTGCAAATTTTTAAGCAAAAATAAGCTAATTTCATGTGTTTTTAATTGTTTGGTTTTTCGTTACTTTGGGGTTCAAAATAAAATCAATAACCATGAGCAACATTAAAATAGAATATACTCATTGTCTTGAGTTTGTCAGCGAGCATGAAATTAAAGGATATCAGCAATCCATCGACAGGCATTACCGTTCGATTACGGAGAAAACAGGTAAAGGAAATGACTTTCTTGGATGGGTTACCCTGCCCGATGAGCTGGATGAAGCAATGATACAAGATATCGAACAAACTGCGGGGATAATTCAAAAAAAGGCCAAACTGTTTGTGGTGATTGGCATTGGCGGCTCTTATCTGGGAGCACGTGCCATAATTGAGGCTTTATCCGACTCGTTTGGTAATTACTCTACCACCGGTGAATACCCAAAAATAATATACGCCGGTCAAAATATCAGCGAAGACTACCTAACGGAATTGCTGCGGTTACTCGACAAACAAGATTACGCCCTGGCAGTAATTTCGAAAAGCGGAACTACAACCGAGCCGGCCATTGCGTTCAGAATTTTAAAAAAACACCTGGAAGCCAAATATGGATTGGCAGAGGCACGCAGCCGAATCATTGCCATTACTGATAAGGAAAGGGGCGCACTCAAACAGCTTGCCACCGAAGAGAACTACAAGAGTTACGTGGTTCCTGATGATGTAGGTGGAAGATATTCTGTACTCACTCCTGTCGGCTTACTGCCCATCGCTGTGGCGGGTTTTAACATCCGGCAATTGATTGCCGGAGCAAAAGCCATGAAACAAGAGGTGCTATCGGACACCAAAATCGGACTAAACCCGGTATCAACCTATGCTGCCGTTCGCAATGCAATCTACAGCAAAGGAAAAACCATAGAGGTAATGGTAAATTACGAACCTAAACTCTACTACATTACCGAATGGTGGAAGCAGCTCTATGGCGAAAGTGAGGGAAAGGAGAACAAAGGCATTTTTCCGGCAGGCGTAAGCTTTACCACCGATTTGCATTCGATGGGACAATATTTGCAAGAGGGAATGCGCATCCTTTTTGAGACAGTACTTAGCGTGGAAAAGCCAAATGCACACCTGGAAGTGCCATCGGCTGATATTGATTTGGATGGGTTAAACTACATTGCCGGAAAAAGAATTCATGAAGTCAACCACATGGCTGAAAAAGGCACTACCCTGGCTCACGTAGATGGTGGCGTTCCAAATATCCGGATCGTATTGCCTGAGCTGAATGAATACAACCTGGGTGAGCTGATTTATTTCTACGAAATGGCTTGCGCAGTAAGCGGTTATATATTAGATGTAAATCCTTTCGACCAGCCCGGAGTGGAAGCATACAAAAAAAACATGTTTGCTTTACTCGGTAAACCCGGACATGAAAAAGATACAGAAAAACTACGTAAGCGGTTGTAACATTGCCTTTGGGTGGTTTTTGTTTCTGACGATCGGCATTTCTGCTTGTACGCAATCCACATCAAAAACTTATGGCCGTTTTCAACAGCTCGAAGGCCATTGGCAGGCCACCGGATCAGTTGAAATGAACCTGCGCATCCAACAGGCTAAAGATTCATCCATCGTTGGAGCAGTGTATTCGCATTCCCGGGCAGACACATCGTATATTGAGTCTTTCGTGATATTCGTGCAGCAGGGTCGTGTTTATTACAGCGAAGGAACAACAACAGATACAGCCGCTTCGCTGCCGCTAAAAAAATCCGTGTCAGGCAAGGTGGTTTTTGAAAATTTGCATACAGACTATCCTAACAGGGTGATATTCAAATGGAATGCTGATTCAACCTGCTCCATCCAAAAAGAAAATGGCCGGGGCAACAAGGTAATTGGTTTTCAAATGAAACGAAATTAGGCTTCGTTGATTAACTGCTCGATAACTACCGGGAAATGGGTATGCTCGAGTTGATGAATTTTTTTGGCCAGACTTTCCGGGGTTTCACCTGCTGTGATTTCGGTTTTAGCCTGAAAGAGGATATCTCCCTCGTCGTATTTTTCGTTAACAAGGTGAATGGTAATCCCCGAAGTTTTTTGTCCTGATTTTAAAACAGCCTCGTGCACATGATGTCCATACATGCCCTTACCTCCAAAATCGGGGAGCAAGGCAGGATGAATGTTCACAATTTTACCATGAAAGGCCGAAACGATTTCTTTCGGCAGCAACCAAAGGAATCCGGCCAAAACGATGACATCCGGCTGAAGTGACAGCAATTGGTGCAACACCTTACTATTATGGTAGAAGTCGTCGCGACTTGCTACCATGGTATCCACTTCCAGTCTTTGGCAACGCCCAAGTACTCCGGCATTTGGGTTATTTGAAATAACTAAAATCACTTTTGCTGTGTCCCTCTCCGAGAAATAGGAGATAATCCGTTCAGCGTTTGTTCCGTTTCCGGAAGCCAGAATAACAACTTTTTTCACCATGCAATAAGGTCTAAACTTTCGGTCAAAGGTAAATATATTGCCTAAAAACAGCTTAGTTGGCCTGCATAATTATCCACAACATAACCCATTCAAAGTATAAGTAATTATTCACCAATATCTTAAAAAGTTTTTGCGACTATTGTTTTTTATTGCATTAATGCCGTTCTTTGCATCGAGTTTAACCAAAATTTACACACATGTCAGACGTACGTTCAAAAGTTGTAAGTATTATTGTTGACAAACTTGGAGTTGAAGAAAGTGAAGTTACTAATGAAGCTAGCTTCACCAATGACTTAGGTGCAGATTCACTTGATACTGTTGAATTGATCATGGAGTTTGAGAAAGAGTTTAACCTTTCAATTCCTGATGAAGAAGCTGAAAAAATTGAAACAGTAGGTAATGCAATTGCTTACATCGAAGCACATCAGTAAAAAGAGTTTTTATGGAGTTAAAACGAGTAGTTGTAACAGGTCTCGGTGCGATAACTCCTATCGGCAATAATGTAAAAGATTATTGGGCTGCTTTGCTTACGGGAGTAAGCGGAGCCGGCCCAATAACCCTTTTCGATACAACAAATTTTAAAACAAAATTTGCTTGTGAAGTAAAAGGATTTGATGCCATGGAGTATTTCGATCGCAAAGAAGTTCGGAAGCATGACAGATATGCTCAATTCGGACTTATAGCAGCTGATCAGGCCATCGAAGACTCGGGATTACTTCAGGACGAGAGTCTTGACAAAAACCGTGTGGGCGTTATTTGGGCTTCCGGAATCGGGGGTCTGGGTACATTTTTTGACGAAGTAACCAGCTTTGCCAAAGGTGATGGTACGCCCCGCTTTAATCCTTTCTTCATCCCCAAAATGATTGCTGACATCGCCGCAGGCCATATCAGCATCAAACATGGGTTCAGAGGGCCTAATTTTGCTACGGTTTCCGCATGTGCCTCCTCGGCAAATGCGCTGGCCGATGCCCTTATGTATATCAGACTTGGCAAAGCCAATGCTTTTGTAACAGGCGGTTCTGAGGCTGCTGTTAACCAAACAGGTGTAGGTGGTTTTAATGCCATGCATGCCATCTCTACACGTAATGATGACCCGCAAACGGCTTCTCGTCCTTTCGACAAAGACCGCGATGGTTTTGTGATTGGCGAAGGTGGCGGTGGCGTTGTGTTCGAAGAGCTTGAACACGCCCTGGCGCGGGGTGCTCATATCTACGCTGAAGTAGCAGGGGCAGGCCTTTCAGGCGATGCTTACCATATGACTTCACCCCATCCCGATGGATTAGGTGCTTATTTGTGTATGAAAGCAGCCATTGAAGATGCCGGTTTAAAAATAACCGACATCGATCATGTTAATACGCACGGTACTTCTACCCCGGCAGGTGATATTGTTGAGCCGAAAGCGATTGTCAGCCTTTTTGGCGATCACGCTTACAAAATCAACATTAACTCAACCAAATCAATGACAGGTCACTTACTAGGTGGTGCAGGAGTTGTTGAATCAATTGCTACTGTTCTTGCAGTAAAAAATGATATCGTACCTCCTACCATTAATCATTTTAATCTTGATCCGGAAATTGATTCAGGTTTGAATTTTACCTTCAATACAGCTCAACAACGTGTGATTAACGCGGCACTGAGTAATACCTTTGGCTTTGGAGGTCATAACGCTTCGATCTTATTTAAGAAATTTGTAAAATAAATCAGGTAATTTGTTACTTGGCAATAGATTACGATCCTATTTTTCGAATGACCGGGCTTTGCACCAGTCGATAAGGAATGTTTTCGGGTATTACCCCGGAAACATTTCTTTGTTTAAACTGGCTCTCCGACATAAATCAGCCACGCAAAAAGTGATAAACGGCCTCCGGCTTAACAACGAACGTCTGGAGTATCTGGGCGATGCCATCCTTAGCGCCGTAGTAGCCGACTTTTTGTTCAAACGTTTTCCATATCGAAATGAGGGGTTTCTAACCGAAATGCGCTCAAAGATTGTGAGCCGCACCTCGCTGAACAAGCTGGCCATGAAGCTTGGTCTCGACAAGCTCATCAGTGTGGGAGGCGAAAGAAACAAAAAAGGGAAATCGGCAGGAGGCGATGCTTTTGAAGCAGTGGTCGGCGCTATTTATCTTGACAAAGGATACGAGTTTACGCGCAAACTGCTTATCAACAGAATCATCAATGTGCATTTCGACGTCGAAATGCTGGTGGAAGAGGAAATAAGTTTTAAGAGCCGGGTTATTGAGTGGGCTCAGAAAGAAAAACATGAACTGTCGTTTACCGTAATCGGCCAATCGGGCGAAAAACATAACAATCAATACATTATCGCTGCCATGGTAGACGGTGAAATTATTGCTCAGGCAAACGATTACTCCATAAAAGGTGCTGAAAAACTCGTCGCCGAAAAAGCCTGGCAAATAATACTCAGTAAGCAAACTGCTCCCGACGAAATGGCCGGCTAAAAGCAATGCCGAAATTTTAGCCCAAATCGCTATGCCTTGGCCTCCCATATTCATTACCTTTGCTGTGTAATTTGCTTGCTATGGCGAAAAAAATAAAATTAGTAATTCGTTCATCTGATGAATACCGGCTTATCGCTGTGGTGAGTCATTTGAAAGATTACAAGCTGGCTTTTGAAATAAACCAAAACCTCGGCTTAGATTTGGTTCGATATGATGATCTGGCTTATGCTGTTTCGGGAGACATCATGTGTACCTACGCCTGGTATCGTTTTGAAGATTCATCCAGCCATGCGGTGTTTTATTTAATCGGAAGCAAGCATCAGGGAGGAAACTTAATCCCCTCAGCCAAAAGTGCTGATTTTTTCATGCTCATTAAAAACCATCCCGATCCGCAAGAGATTAAACAGTTTCTGGCCAAATTAAGAACTATTCCTAACGTGATAACTGCTGTTGAAGTAAAACCGGACACCGTGAAAGACATCGATATGCTGCTCGACATCAACGAATTGCACGAAATGGAACAGTTAAACCATAGATAAAATACGAATAGCCTCTCTTTCAACGTTATGGTGATATGAAATTTTACCCCCGGAAATATAAAGAATACATTGGTCATTTTGAAGAGAAGGCACTCTTCGAGAAAATAAAGCACGTGGCCGGCATGGCGGGATCGACTTTGATATATTACGCCCTGATTCTTTATATTTTGCTTGCAGATAAAGGTATCCCGGCCAAAAGTAAGCTCATTATCGTGGCCGCCTTGGGTTACTTTATTTTACCTGCTGATTTGATTGCTGATATTTTGCCGGGGCTCGGGTTTACTGATGACATTGCTTTCTTAACTTACGCCATCAGTACAGTTTCGGAGTATATGACTCCGGAAGTAAAGGAAAAAGCCATGGAACGGTTGAATAGCAAAAATACCGGATCAACTGCCGAAAACCGTCTTTAATTCTTCTACCACCAGATAAGCAGCCGGACAAGTATACGTGTTTTTTATGGTGACCTGAAAAGCCTGATCGAATCGCTTTCGGTTGGTATGCGGGTATTCCTTGCAGGCTTTTGGCCGACTTTCGTACACCATGCAGTAATTGTCTTCCATCAAAAATGGACAAGGCATGTTTTTAAACACATAGTCATTGTCCTCATCTACCCGAAGGTAGGTGTCGATAACAGCACCCGGCTTTATTCGTAATGCCTTTGAAAGTCGTTGAATATCGGCGTCTGTTATTCGAGGGCCAAGTGTTTTGCAACAATTGGCACACGAGAGACAGCTAATTTTTTCAAAAACGCCCTCATGTATTTCTGCCACCACAACATCCAGTTTTGGATTCTTTTTTCGCTTAAGCTGTTTAAATAGCTCACGGGTTCCCAGCTCAGCCTTAGGCGCAAGGGCAGGTAAGTTTGATAGCAAATCTGAGGTATACTCCGCTGATATTGTTGCGGCTGCGTCGTTAGGTGATACAGATTCTTTTTTCTTTGTCATTCAACAAATTAAAAATCCTCCTCCTCACCATAATTATCCGAAAGATAGTCCAGATCAGAGTATTTATCTTCGTAATCATCGCGGGCATCATCTTTCAAATGGCCATTGTCGTCGTAGTCATCGTCTTCGCTAATGATTTCCTCAGCTTTTTCCGTCGTCATTCTAACCAGATAATAAATCTCATCAGTTTCAAAAGGTAAGGCACTGACGAATTTCCCTTCTTTATTCGTGAAACGAATCAAATGCTGGCTGAAGCCATAAGGATAAACAAGCTTGATTTGTTCTTGAATTTCAGGCGTAAGCTTGTCAAAATCTTTAATCACCCTGGTTTTATTCTCTTTCATCGGTGTATGATATTATTTCAGTTCTTAAAACAAATGTATTATAATTTTATTAGTACGACAGAAGATGCCTTGAAACATTACCCAACAAATCACAGTCGCTAACCATCAATTTCTGTCATTTCTAATCGGGCTAAATTATTTATTTTTTTATACCTGACGCCCACTTTGCATTTTTTTTTTGAATTCTTATTGTGTTGAATTTCAAATATCTGAACTATGACAAGCCACTTCATTTCAATAAAAAAATGAATATTGACAGTTAACTCTGGCCATATCTATGCAGAATTAGCTATTTCATTACGTCCATATACGAAAAAAAAACTGCTTCATTTTTTTGGTCCACCCCGATAACTTACCCAACGCCATAGCATTTCAAGTGGACCTTGCTGAAATTCCTTTAACCATAAATAACTAAATATCACCTGAAGGATAAATACAAACAAAGCGACCGAAATCAACTGCAGAGGCTTTTCCCATCCGAAAAAACCCAAGCCCCATCCGTAGAAGAAAAAGGCAAAAATCAAGGATTGGCCAAGGTAGTTGGTGAGAGACATGCGCCCGACGTAAGAAAACCAATGCAGCATTTTAACCGGATATCGGTAGGCGCACAACATCAACACGACAAGAATATAGGCCGAGGCAACAAACAAATTCATTAACTCGTAGCCAAACATAGAGGCTGCGGGCAGAAAAGAGCTCTTGTCGGAAATTGTCAGAGCGATGACACTTTCATATTTCGTAAACACCATGGCGCTGACCCCGGCAACAAACAGGGTAACTAAAACCCAACGCTTTTTGTTCAAATGAATTTGTGTGTGAAGCGAATACCGCGAGGCCAGGAAACCAAAAATAATGACCCCGAAAACTTTTGGAAAATAATAAATCAGGTTTACCGGAAGAAAAGCCTGATACTCTGTGGCACGCAGCTGAAGTATTTCGAAATAATGACCGGTTGCATAAACCTCCAGGGCCTCCTTCAGGCAGGTCGGACACGCCGAAGAAAGTCCGTCGGGTAAAGGAATGTAGACCGAAAGAACCAACCAAAAGGAAATAAAAAAATAGAAAAACAAACCTGTAGTTAGCAGAACAACAGGCGACCATTTTCGTATGGCAAGAACAACCATACCGGCGATAGCGTATAAAATGAGAATATCGCCTGCCCACAGCAACCCAACGTGCAGCACACCAAACATCAACAAAACGCCCATTCTACGCAAAAAAAACGGTACGAAATTCAGCTGTTGCAGTGAAAACCGGCGGTATTGCATGTAAATACCGTATCCGAATAAAAAGCTGAAAATAAAAATAAACTTGTCGGCAAAAAGGGATATAATCAATTGAAAAACTGCTTTCTGGAAAACATCCGGTAACGCAGAATAAAATCCGCCGAAGTCGAAAAAGGAGGCGTTAAAGCCCAATACATTTACCAAAGCAATGCCAAGCAAGGCTATTCCTCTGAGGATATCCAGACTAGCCGCCCTGTTTTGTAGCCTGACAGGTTCAACAGTTTGCGTGTGTTTACTCATCACCTGAGTCAAAGTAGTTAAGGCATTTTAAGAATCACCGATTCGAGCGGTTTTAAGTCGACACGGACGCTTGCACCCTGCTCATCTACCTTCATCGGGTAAGCCTGCTGGTCGTCGAGCAAATTAACCAACTCATAAACGCCGGGTTGCAGATTCCATTCGTTAATCAAATCCCAATCGAGTGAAACAGAGAACCCAAACGTGTTTTCAGCATCGAAATTCGTAACAACAATCAATTTCTCGTTATCGTTCCACCTGACAAACGAAAAAACACGGTCGTTGTAGTAAGGTGTATGCTCCCTATTGTGTCGGTGAATTTCTTTGTATTTTCCTGAAAAAGCCGAATGATCTCTCACAATGTTCAGCAGATCAACATAAAAATCGCGCAGGTTAGTTTCTTCTTCGGTAAGCTGACCACCATCGAAAGCCCCGTTGTTCATCCAGCGCTGATGATTTGGTACGCCCCAGTAGTCGAAAATAGTAGTCCGTGTTGCCGATCCAAAACCGGGATTTCCATCGCCTGGCTCTCCCACTTCCTGTCCGAAATAAAGCATGGTAGGAGAAGTGCTGATGCATGCCGAGACCACCATCGCCGGCTTTCCCTTCTCTGCCTTTCCGGCAAAGTCAACACTTGCAATACGCTGCTCATCGTGATTTTCAAGAAAATGCAACATGTGGTGTTCAATATCAGCCACCGACTCCTGGATGGCGACCAGGTTATCGGTGCTGCCACGCCCCTGCATGATGTTTTTAAGCGTATCGTAAAGGGCTACCTTGTCGTACAGGTAATCCATTTTTCCCAAAAAGATATAATCGCGATACAAATCCGGGTTATAGACTTCGGCCAATAAAAAGGCATCCGGGTTTTGCGTTTTAATGGCTGAGTTCATATAACTCCAAAACTCAACCGGAACCATTTCGGCCATATCGTACCGAAAACCGTCAACCCCTTTACCAATCCAATAAAGCGCGATATCACGGAACTTTATCCACGAATCGGGTACACTTTTATCTGCCCAAAATGCAGCATGTTCCTGAATACTTTTCCCGGCATATTCGGGAGGCAATACCTCAAAATCTTTTGATCCGTCGGGACGAACACCGTAGTTGATCTTAACCGTTTCGTACCAGTCGTAGAAACCAGGTTTGGCCAGACGCGATCCATTTCCGGTCCATTTGGCCGGACTTTCCTTAAACTTATTATCCGACAGCGGATTGGGCTCACCTCCCAAGGGCAGGTAACCGTTCAAGAAATCAGGCACTTGAAAATCCTCGCCCGGGATGTAATAGAAATTATTGTCGCGCGCATAAACCACCGAGGTATCGTCAGATTCACCGAAACTCTCCACCTGATCAGGGTTTGTAACAGATTGATAATTTCGGGCTACATGGTTTGGCACGATGTCGATAATCACTTTCAAACCATTTGCGTGAGTGCGGGCAATGAGTTCTTCAAATTCTTCGAGCCGTCGCGACGGATCATCGGCCAGATCGGGGTTTACATTATAATAATCCTTCACGGCGTAAGGCGATCCGGCGCGTCCCTTTACCACATCAGGGTCATCGTTGGTAATACCATAGGCCGTGTAATCGCGTATTACATCGTGATGCGGGACGCCGGTATACCACATGTGGGTAATACCCATTTTTTTTATTTCCGCCAGGGCCGTGCTATCAAAGTCGCTAAACTTCCCTACCCCGTTTTCTTCGATGGTACCCCAAGGCCTATTGGTGGTATTTTTATTTCCAAACAGGCGGGTAAACACCTGGTACACATTGATTTTTTCCGATTTCGAATTTTTCATGGTCTGAGGTGCCGGTTGACTGCACGACACAAGCAGCAAACTTAAAACAAGTATGCTTATTGATAAGGGTTTGTGATGATAATTCATGAGATAAAACTATAAATTGCAATGCGAGGTAAATGTACGGCTTTTGTTTGTAAAGACATTATTTGGTCAGGACATTTTTTTGTTCCTTGTCCACAAAACAACAACACTTCACCCCATCGGATATTCGGCTACTGAATTAACCTGTTGCTATGGAAAAACTAAACCAACCCATCCAGCCCGGAAATCACTTTAAAAAATACACCAACCCAGTGTATTATAATGGAAAATGAAATACATTTGTAACATGCTAAACAGAATAAACTTAAACATACCACCATGGACAAAAAACACAACGCATTGATATTGTTAGCTAATAGTATGATGTCAGGATTCCCCCAAAGCGGAAATAAGCGCAATAGTATTGTGGATAGCATGTAGTTAGGCACAACGCAAAAAAACAATAAACACATTAAACCATGAAAAAGCCCATTTTATTTTTAGCAAGCGTAATATTTACAATAAATCTATCATTTTCTCAACAATGCCTTCCTGATGGAATTACGTTCTCATCTCAAGACATGATTGACAACTTTCAGCAAAACTACCCCAATTGCTTTGAAATACAGGGTGATGTAGTAGTTACAGACCCCGATAATATGCATATAACCAATCTAACAGGCCTAAATGTTATCACGTCTATTTTGGGAAACCTAATAGTCATTGATAATCATTGGCTATCTAATTTTTCTGGACTCCAAAACCTTAATTATTTAGGAGGTAGCTTAGAGATAAACAATAACGGAACGCTAACAAATTTTTCAGCAATATATGGCCTTGATTCAATAAGAGGAGATTTATTAATAATTGATAATGGATGGTTGCTAAATATTGATGGACTCCATAATTTATCATGCATAGAAGGAGATTTAAAAATTACTGGTTGTCACGAATTATTAAACGTAGGAGGATTATCTAATTTGAAGTCAATTATGGGAAATTTGCAAATATCTGACAACAATAGTTTGACAGATATAATTGGATTAGGGAGTCTAATTTCAATTGGTAATAGCTTTACCTTAAGCTATAACTATGGCCTTATAGATATTGATGGTATCAATCAATTATCTTCTATCAATGGAAACCTAGATATATCCTCAAATTGGGAATTAGAAAGTATTGTTGGTCTTAGCAATCTAACTCAGGTAAATGGCGCTATTAGTATAGTTGATAATAAAAATCTTAACAGCCTGGAAGGCCTTGATAATATTGATCACAATACAATAGAAGAATTAACCATAATTTTTAATCATAATCTATCAACCTGTGAAGTGGAAAGTGTTTGTGAATACCTATCTACCACAAACTATGTTGCGAATATCGGTCTAAATGAAAACAATTGCAATAGTGTTCAAGAAGTATTAGCATCTTGTTTGGTCAATGTAGAATCAGAAAACAAGAAAAACATTATCGTATATCCAAATCCTGCAAATTCAATTATTCATATATCAGCGATAAACCGCTCAGAAATAGAAGATGTATATATTTTTAACCATATTGGCCAAAAACAATTAGTAAATCTTGACAATACTAATAGCATCAATATATCAAACCTAATACCTGGTATGCATTATGTTGAAATTGTTGTAAATGGAGCTATTTATAGGCAAAAATTAATAATAAAATAAAAGCCACTGCCTAATAAATAGGACTCTGAGCGGCACACAGCCCCTAGTCCCACATTTGCGGGACAAATCCCCGCAGCCGCGGGACAGGTCCCCGGAACACCATTTATGCACAGTAGAAAGCCGCATCGTTGTCATGTTTTAAACCTTTGTTCTTGGAAAATAAATTGCCCACCGGATCACATAAGAATTAAATAAAGTGCATACCTTTGGCAGACTTTAATCAAAAAATAAAAGAACCATGCGAAAACACTTCCCAAAAATATTACCCGAACTTCAAGAAACACGGAATGGAGACTAACTCTTCAATTTATCTAACTATAGAGGAATAAACGGAAGGGTTTGATTTAGCCACACGTTTTGCAAAATGCAGAATAAAACAATAATTAAAACACAAAATCGAAACATTTGAAAAAATTACTTTTTATCAGTATAATTATCATAATAATTCAGTCCAGTCTGTTTTCTCAAGGTTGCCTACCCGATGGAATTACATTTACAACTCAATCCCAAATAGACAATTTCCAGATGGACTACCCGGGCTGCATTGAAATAGAAGGTGATGTGATAATAAGCGGCTCAGACATATCTAACTTCAATGGCTTGAATGTGTTAACACATATTGGAGGCTTCCTTTTTATCCAAAATAATGATTTGCTCACAAGTTGCACAGGATTAGATAATCTAAGTTCGATAAGTGGTAAGTTTTTCATAAGAAACAATCCTTCTCTTCTAAGTCTAGAAGGTCTTGAAGCATTGACTTATATTGGTGAAGGCATAAAAATATACTATAACAACGCTTTAACAAATATTAGCGGCCTTGATAATCTTAGTACCATCCATACATATGGTGTTGACATTTCGGATAATTATTCGTTAACAAGTATTACCGCGTTAAGTAATCTTACCGAATGCAATGGTATTGTGTATATTAATTTCAACCATAAACTTCCTAATTTAGAAGGTTTAGAAAGTTTGGATTTTGCCACTTCAGGTCTTGAAATTTCTTTTAATGATACCTTATCTAGTTTGTCTGGACTCGAAAACATTCAATACGTTGGTGGAAATTGTGTTATAACTCATAATAAGAACCTGGCTAATTTATGGCACTTGAACAAGTTGGATTCCGTAAGGGGATTTCTTGCGATTACAGACAATCCAGGTCTAATCAATTTAACAGGTCTGGAAGGGTTATCATATGTTGGAAGCGACTTGTATATTGAGTATAATCCATGGCTAACCGATCTTGAAGGATTAAATAATTTGGATACCATAATTGGAATGCTTGCACTGCATTATAATGATGCCCTTGTAGATTTGATGGGAATGAACAGCATAGATTACATTGGGGATGAAATATGGATTGACAACAACAAACAATTAAGAAGTCTTGAAGGACTCGACAATGTTGATCCCCATTCAATAGAATCGCTGTTTATATATAACAACGATTCGTTAGCCACTTGTGAAGTGAGAAGTGTATGTGAATATCTTGCCACGCCTAATGCCAACACAAGTATTGAGAACAACAAGTCAGGGTGCTATTCAGAGGCTGAGGTTTTATCATTATGCATTGAGGGATACTCCATTACATCTGAAAAACCTAATTTTACAATTTACCCAAATCCCTCCACTGATTTAATAAATATTGCTGGTAATGGGATAATTATCACCAAAGTAATTATATACGAGCAAATGGGAAAAGAAATACTTAATTTAAGCGGAAAAACATCCGAAATAGAAATCTCCAACCTTAAACAAGGGTTGTATTTTGTGCAGATATTTTCTGCGAATTCTTCATATGTAGAAAAGCTAATTATTAATTAAAGCACTTTGCATAAGATAATAGGCTTTAAGACTCAGTTGAGCCTAAAAAAAACAGGCCGCGATGAAAAAATCACCCACAGCCTGCAATACAAAGCCAAAAATTAAGACCAGCACCCGCTCAATTGAGTTTTAGTTCGTGTTGGGCTAAGCCCCTAAAAATCATGTTCCCTGTATAGGGGGATTTAGCTATATCAAAACCAGGAAGACGATGAAACGCTCTTTAGCCGATGCGGGACTTATCTTCACAGCCTACAACCTACAGAGAATACTGAATATCATTGGTAAAGAAGTGTTTAGGAGTTATCTCCTTCCTTTTTCTGCCGTTTTAGGATCAGTTTTGGCTTCCATAGCGCCGTTTTGGCGAGACCTAAAAAATCTACCCCCTATTTACTGTCAAAAAATGGACTACCGTTATGGGCAATCCTCCCTATAAAATTTTTCACTGACTAATTCAGCTAACGTTTTTGGTTCGATGATCAATAATGTTATATTTGTACAGCTCAATGCAAGGCCGATTTCAGAACTGTTACTAATGAGTACGAGCGCAATCCTGGTTGTGATGTATGCCATGACTTAAGTGGCGGTTTCGCAATTTCGGGAACCCCGTTCAGAAGAATTCAATATGCCCAACGTACACCACAAATGATTAAATATGAATTAGATACTACGATGAAAAGAAAGAGATTAGTCAGAAAGTAGTCATTCCCAATGCAGCCAATGCCATTGGAAACATCAAAAATCTATCCCATTGAGGGATTTCTTTTAGCGCATCAACTTCCACAAAGGCAGGGTCTCGGTCATTTCGGCTACAGCCGGAAAACTTGCAGCAATTATTTTTAATGTGGTGATACAGAATAAACCTTACTACAATCCTGAAGAATGCCTATATTTGGATCAGAAACGAATACTTGGATCGGTGAAGCGAATTCAAAAATAAATTACCAAATTTGAACTTTCAAAAGAAAATTTTGTTTTTGTAACCAATTGATTATGATATGTGAAACTTGACGTTAGTCAGAATACGGAAGAAACAAATGACACTGGAGGATTTGGGCTATAGTATTGAATTAGAAAATTACAGAAAAGATCAAAAGTTAGATATTTTTACTGTGGGGCGGGTTGTTTCTGAACAGAAGGAAAGATATGTTGTGAAAACCCCTGAAAAAGAATATGATGGTGAGATAATCGGAAATTTACGTTTTTCGGCACATCACAGATCTGATTTTCCTGCTGTTGGAGATTGGGTTGCAATATCTGAATATGACAATGATAAAGTTCTTATTCATTCTGTCTTTCCGCGAAGTACTATTATAGAAAGACAAGCAGTTGGGAAACAAGGAGAAAAACAGATTATAGCCACAAATATTGATTATGCTTTCATTGTACAAGCTGTCGACAGAGATTTTAACATAAACAGAATAGAGCGGTACTTAACTATTTGCTATACGTCTAAGGTAAGCCCAATTATCATACTCAATAAAATTGATTTGATATGTGAGAATGAATTATCAGAATTGATTGATATAGTTCAGCAAAGGATAAAACAGGTGCCTATTATTCCAATAAGCAATGAGACTCAAAAAGGATTTAAAAAACTCGAAGATCATATTGAAAAAAGTAAAACCTACTGTTTGTTAGGTTCATCAGGAGTAGGAAAGTCTACCTTATTGAATAACTTATCGGGTAAGCAGTTGATGAAAACCAATACGATTAGTTCCAGTACAAACAAAGGGAGACATGTTACCAGTTACCGGGAACTATTAGTTCTTGAAAACGGGGGAATTCTGATAGACAACCCGGGAATGAGAGAAGTTGGAATTGCAGATTCTACGGGTGGATTGGAAATAACCTTTAGCAAGATTATTGAACTGTCCAAAGTTTGCAAGTTCAGCGATTGTACACACACCACTGAAATTGGCTGTGCTGTTTTAAAGGCTGTTGAAAGAGGTGAAATAGACAAATCATCTCTCGGAAATTTCCTGAAAATGGAAAGAGAAAAGGAGCATTTTGAATCGACTGTTGCTGAAAAGCGTAAGAAAGACAAAGATTTTGGGAAAATGCTAAAGAGCTACAATAAAAGCACTTACAAAAAGTCTAACTAAATTGAGTATTTTGAGAATAGGCAGGATCTGCCAATGGATTTTTTAATCAGGTTTATACTAAAAGGGACGTATAGTGTTGAATAAACTGTGTTTGCTCGCAAAAAGAAGAGTTTCAATTGGTACAGCAAGTAGCCAAAGCATGTGTTCTCTTGTTTTTTTTGCACATACTCAGGCGATTAATGTGGAAGTCGAATAAGAGTATATTTATCGTATCATTTCTTTAATACATTTGTGTTCATGAAGAAAATAATCATATTAGTCTGCCTGTTGGCGTTTGCAGTTACTTTGCACTCACAGATATTAATCAGCCTTTTATTAGGTGATAAGTTGAACTCAGATAAAATTGAATTTGGAATTGAAGCCGGATTAAACTGGGCAAAAATCTCTTCATTGGAGACAAATAAGTATCAGGGCAACTGGAATCTCGGATTTTACTTTAACCTGAAAATGAATCAGTCGTGGTATATCAATACCGGTGTCTTGGTAAAGTCAACTTTAGGTGTTGACAAATTATCTGATAATGATCTGAATAAACTAAATTCTACCATTTATTATAACAATGACGGAGCGCGAATAAATGGAAATTATAATCAGAAGATGAATTACTTTTTGGTTCCTGTTTTGGCAAAATATAAGTTCAGAAATAACTTTTATGCTGAGTTAGGTCCTCAGTTTGGGTTGATGTACAGATCGTGGATGCAATTCCATTCGGAACTTAATGGTAGCGAGGCAATCATTAAAGAATTCAATAAGGAAAAGCTCAATAAAATTGATGCAGGGGGTGTTGTCGGGTTTGGCTACAGGCTTTTCAATGGTACCGGTTGGTCAATTGGTGTAAAATATTATTACGGCTTTATTGCTGTTTATAAAGATATAGCAGGAAGTAATAATTCATCCTTTTTTGTAAAGGTTAATATACCTGTAGGGGTGGGAGATAAGAAAAAGTAAAACTTCAGGCGGTTTTATTTTAACCAAAGCTTAATCAAAATTCAATTTTCAGGTTTACACCCTTACCTTTCCGCATGACCTTCAAGCATGTTTATTGTAAATTACTGCAATGAAGCAGACCTATACCCCCAACTGCCCATAGTATTTACAGACAAATCAGGCAAGAAACTATACTATGAGAGGGTTAAGCGGTCATATAAACAAAAGAGCCGGATGATATCACCCGGCTCTTTTCGATTTATTTGCAAAATTGAATAATTGCTAATCGACGCGGCCAAATTTAATGGCAGCGGTAAGTCCAATAACGTTGGTGGTATATTTATCGCCATCCTGTGTGTTCAGGTTTGAAAGACCCTGCATATAAAAGGCGGAAAACTGAAACCTGTTAAGCTCAACCCCGGCTTCGATATTTACGCCCATATTGAGTGGTTTGAAAAAGTCTGCTTCCGAATTACCAATTTTGTAGCTGTTGTCGTTGTCCCAATCCTCATCACCGAATTTGTAAACAAGCGTTGAGTAAACATTGTACGAGATTACCGGACCTGCCATACCAAAAAGTTTGATGTTGCCCAAGTCGTACTTGTAACCAAACTGAATCGGGATGTCAATTGTTCCCAGAATCATCATGGCTTTATAAGTATCACCGGCATCTTCTTCCGATACACGCCAGCCTTTTGCAGCACCAAATACGCCAGCCTGTACAAACAAGAAATCATTTACCGGCACTTCGATGATAAAACCTAACCGGGGCGAGATTAATCTCTTTAAATCGTCTTCGTTCTCGTCATCAGTAGTCATATTCAACCTGGAGAAATCTGCTCCCAATTTAAAACCTCCCTTTACCTGGGCATTTAAATTGTTAAAGGAAAAAACTGCTATCAAAAAAGCAGTGATAAGTAGGGTTTTTTTCATAAAATCTGTTTTAAAAGAAATAAATTTGTGTTTGTATTGAAAACAAAAATACTAAAACTACCCAAAGGTTTCTTGATTAATTGATTTTTTTTGACAGTTTTTTCGGCCATTTAGCTCCTAACTGCAAGTGTCAGAATAAGAGAAATATACGTGTTTTTATTCGTTTAAAAACACTTAAACTCGTAAGTAAATGATTATTAACCGAGTAACCTGATTTCACCGATATACTTTTGCTCCATCAATCGTTCATCGAAACTTTTATTCACACTTTAATACTACTATTATGACAACTTTAAGAAATTCCGTACAACTGATTGGCCGTTTAGGAACAGATCCAAAAACCAAGAAATTTGGTAAAAACAGTTCCATTACCCGCTTTTCGTTAGCCACCTCCGACAGCTATACCAACAAGGAGGGCGAGCGCGTAACCGACACCCAGTGGCACAATGTTGTGCTGCGCAACGGACTTGCCGGCGTGGCTGAGAAATACCTTCAAAAAGGACACGAAGTGGCCGTGTCGGGTAAGCTGATCAACCGGTCGTGGGATGATGATGCAGGCGCAAAGCACTACATCACCGAAATAGAAGTAACAGATCTTGTGTTGCTGGAGAAAAAAGCCAAAACGGCTTAATGCCCGGCACACCATTTAACCTGCTAGTTTAACGTTAAGTCCGGATCTACTTTGATTCGGACTTTTTTTTGCGTGCGTCGATAAAGCTTTTTACAAAATAGGCCATCGCCAATGCCGAAGTGAGCATCATGATGATGACCCGAATAGCTGCGGCGTTGTCGGCATGATCAAGGCCTGCCGTTAAGGGTTTTACCAAGGCCACCAGAATAATAAAGGTGAGCACTACGGCAATGTGCCCAATTACAGCATTGTCCTTTTTTATGCCGGGAGTCATGGCCAGAAGAATTACCCCGGCAAAGACGGGAATTAAAGCTGTAAACGATGGAGTTACAGATCCGAAATATCCCCAAAGTCCGAAAACAATCAGGGTAACAGAGTTGATAAGATTTGCTTTAGATGCGTTCATTTTAGTAAGATTAGTGAGTGTTATTTAAGTTTTTCCATTTTTCGTTGGATATCAGTTTTGATGCTATGAGCTAAATAGGGCTCGTTCAAGGCCGTTTCGGCGAGTTTTCTATTCAACTCTCCGCCCTGAAACAGGCCAAAAACTTCCGAAACGGTTATGTTTTTTTTGGCATCAGATATCTGGAAAATAAATTCATCGCCTGTCGACACATGTCCATTTTTGAGTACACGGAAATATACGCCGGAAAAATTTGATTGTTGAAACCGCCTTACAATGCTTTTATCGTTGAAACGTATGCCAAGTTTATAACAAGGTATTCGGGGTTGTGATACTTGAATGGTGGCCTCTCCAAGCGTAAAAACCTGTCCGATGTACAACTGCGTTTCGTTTAATCCTTCGGCGGTTATGTTTTCACCAAACAGGCCAAAGGGCATTTCCATGTCGGGATAGATGGTTTTCCAGTAGTGGTAGGCAGGTAATCCGTAACCATAACAAGCCTTATCTGAACCGCCGTGGTAGCGTTTGTCGATAACGTGATCGTCGACTACACCCTCTTTGGTGAGCATAACAGGATAGTTAACAGATACTTTGTAAATTCCTGTTTGCTCCTCACGCCCGTTATAAACGATGGTTTTTGGCTGTGCAATATTTAGGGATACTACTCTCAAATGGTCCTTTGTGTTAAAGTAATCCCAGTTCAAGCTTAGCTTCCTCCGACATCATTTCCTGATCCCAGGGCGGGTCGAAAGTAATTTCAAGATCTACTTCGGTTACACCGCTGAGGAATCCGATTTCTTCTTTTACCTGAGCCGGCAGGCTTTCGGCAACGGGGCAATTGGGTGCGGTAAGGGTCATAATAACCTTTACCATACCATTTTCGTTGACGTTAACTTCGTAGATGAGGCCAAGCTCATAAATGTTTACCGGTATTTCCGGATCGAAAATGTTCTTGAGGACACGAATGATTTTTTCATTCAGTTCGCGGATTTCATCTGCGTTCATCATTCTTTTTGTTTTGATTTTAGTTGAAAAGCTTTGGCGTACAGCTGAATTTGCTTGATCATCGAAGCAAGGCCATTGGCACGGGTGGGTGATAAATGTTCTTGCAAGCCAATTTTTTCGAGAAAGTTAAAATCAGCCTCCAGGATTTCATTGGCCCGGTGCCCCGACAATACCCGGATGAGCAGAGAAACAATGCCTTTGGTAATTACAGCATCGCTGTCGGCAGTGAATATTATCTTTCCATCCACCTCTTCGGCATGAAGCCAGACTCTTGACTGACAGCCTGATATTAAGTGGTTGTTGGTTTTGTATTCAGTGTTTATTACCGGCAGATCTTTTCCAAGTTCAATCAGATAGGCGTATTTATCCATCCAATCGTCGAACATCGAGAATTCGTTCACTACCGAAGTGGATTTTTCTTGTATAGTCATAGCACTTTATTTTAACATGAGCACTGCTTTTTTAAGCGATTGAATAAACATGGCTACTTCTTCGGGTGTATTGTAAAACCCAAACGAAGCCCTCACCGTACCGGTAAGTCCGAGAAATTCAACCAGGGGCTGGGCGCAGTGATTTCCCGTACGCACGGCGATGCCCATTTGGTCGAGTAAAGTTCCTAAATCGTAGGGATGAATCCCGTCAACAACAAAAGAAAGCACGGCTGTTTTGTATGGCGATTGACCAATTATACGCACATCAGGTATCGCTGACAATTCATGGGTAGCCAATTCCAGCAAGGCATCTTCGTGTCGTTGTATGCTATCAATTCCCAGATTTCCAATATACCGGAGTGCAGTTTCCATTCCCAACACATCTGCAACATTTGGAGTTCCGGCCTCGAACTTGTAGGGAAGGCTGTTAAAAGTGGTTTTTTCAAAAGTAACCCTGTCGATCATTTCACCACCGTATTGGTAAGGAGAAAGCTTTTCGAGCCAGGAGGATTTTCCGTAAAGCACCCCGACGCCCATTGGTCCGTAAGCCTTGTGGGCCGAAAAGGCATAAAACTCACAATCCAATTCTTGCACATCAACATGGATGTGTGCAATGGCCTGAGCGCCATCCACCAATACCGGAATATGGTGACGGTGAGCCATCTCCACCAGTTTTTTGATAGGATTGATGGTTCCAAGTACATTGCTGATGTGGGTAACGGCTAGTATTTTTACTCTGTTTGAAAGAATTTTTTCTGCTTCAGGTAAATCCAATTCCCCTCTCCCGGTAACCGGAATAACCCGGAAAACAGCTCCTTGTTTTTCGCACATCTGCTGCCAGGGAACCAGGTTGCTGTGGTGCTCCATAGCTGTCACCACAACTTCGTCGCCGGCATGGATAAGGTGTTGTATTCCGGTGCAAACCAAATTTACAGATTCGGTTGTGCCTCGGGTAAAAATAATTTCTTTCGGACTGGCAGCATGTATAAACCGCGCTATGTAATTTCTTGCTTCTTCAAAAGCCTGCGTAGCCAGATTACTAAGTTGATGTGCTCCCCGATGAACGTTACTGTTTTCGGTGTAATAGTACTTTATAACACGGTCGATAACCTGACGGGGTTTTTGAGTGGTAGCTCCATTGTCGAAATAGACCAACGGTTTGCCATACACTTTTTCCGACAAAATCGGGAAATCGTTTCTAATCTGGTTTATAGGATAGTCCATTGTTTAAATTTTACTCAGGTCTATTTCAAATTCCAGCGGTATATCCGGGGTGGAACAATGCAGTACGCATTTTTCGCAGATAGACAACTCGCCACGCAAGCGCTTTTTCACCATGTCTTCAATGTTTACGCGCAATGGTGTAATGTCAATTTTGTCGGTAACTTCGGCAGCAAAGGCATACATAAGCAAGAGTCGGGCATCTTTTTCGTTTATACCACGCTGGCGCAGATAAAACATGGCTTCATTATCCAGCTGGCCGATGGTTGCGCCGTGACTGCATTTTACATCATCGGCATAGATTTCCAGAAAAGGCATGGTATCTACTTTGGCATCAGGTGTCATGAGGATGTTGTTGTTGCGTTGGAACGCGTTGGTTTTTTGTGCATCCTTGTTTACATGAATGTAGCCGTTGAAGATGGCCGTTGATTCTTCGTCCAGAATACCCTTGAACAGTTCTGAGCTGTTGCAATGAGGAACTGCGTGATTTACAAAAACCTGGTTGTCGACTTGTTGTTTTTTATCCATCAGGTAAATGCCATTCAAGTCGGCTTCTGCACCTTCGCCCTGCAAATCCACATTCAATTCATTGCGTATGGTTCCGCCGTTAAGGGTAATTACATTAACTTTTACACGGCTGTTGCGGGATTGCCAAACAGAAGTGCTGTTAATCAGGCAGGTGACATCATTAATGTTTTGCAGTTTGTATAAATCGAGGGTAGCGTTTTCTCCGACGAATATTTCAGAAACTGTATTAATCAAACTCGATTGATGGTTTACCGAGTCGTCGCAATGCATGAGCGAAAGTCTGCTGTTTTTTCCCAGAATTACCAGGTTTCGGGTATTAATCATCAGCTTTTTGGCGGCATTCACCATTTTTATCAGCTGAATAGATTCTTCCACAAAAACACCATCCGGAACATAAATAAACAATCCATCCTGAAAAAGACCCATATTCACTACCGAAAATCCATGTTGGTTGTGTTGGGCTATTTTCCCGAAGTGAAGATTAAACAGTTCGGGGTATTGATGTTGAGCGGCCCTTATGCTACCTATTATCAACCCGTTGTCGTGAACTTTTAGCGGATTTTTGTTGGGGGTATAGTACCATCCGTTTAAAAAAGCCTCCACCTGTGTAGTGAATCCATGAATAGAGCAATGAAAAATCTCACTTACTTCGGTATTGTATTCAGGTTTCTCGGTTAAAAACTCCATTTGATTTTCCAGAACCTGATCAAACTTCGAATTTTTCCATTTTTCCTCTGTTCGTCTGGGTAAACCGCCAGATTTGAATGCCTCAAATGCCTGCCGTCTGATTTGGGTCATGTAATCCGAATCATCGGCATGATCGAGGGTTAAATTGCTAAACTTTTTTAGGATAGCCGATTCGAGTACTGAAGAATTAGTTTCTTTCATGAGCTGGTATTTATTTTTCGGCGACGGCTTCTTTAATCCACTCATAGCCATTGGCTTCAAGCTCAAGAGCCAACTCTTTGCCGCCGGATTTCACAATACTTCCATCGTACATTACATGCACAAAGTCGGGAACGATAAAGTCGAGCAAACGCTGATAGTGTGTTATAACAACAAATCCGTTATCATCAGCCCGTAAAGCATTTACTCCTTTGGCCACTACTTTGAGCGCGTCGATATCTAAACCCGAGTCGGTTTCGTCGAGAATGGCCATTGTAGGCTCAAGCATAGCCATTTGGAAGATTTCGTTTTTCTTTTTCTCTCCACCGGAAAAGCCTTCATTAACTGATCTGTTGGTGAGTTTGGAATGAATTTCAACCAAATTTTTCATCTCTTCCATCTTTTTCAAAAAATCCGAAGCCGAAACAGGAGGTTGGTTGTTAAATTCGCGTTTGGCGTTCAGGGCGGTGCGCATAAAATTGGTCATGCTGACACCCGGAATTTCTACCGGATACTGAAAACTGAGGAAAATGCCTTTGTTGGCTCTTTCGTCGGGCGACATGTCGTTGATAAGCTCACCGTTAAACCAAATTTCGCCCTGGGTGATTTCATACCCTTCGCGTCCGGTAATGGCTGCGGCAAGTGTACTTTTTCCTGTTCCGTTCGGTCCCATGATGGCATGGACTTCTCCTTTGTTTACTGTTAAATTAAACGCTTTTAGTATTTCTTTTCCGTTGATGGAAACATGCAAATTTTTAATATCCAGAAGCATGATATGATGTTATTTTTATTGAATGACTTGACTATATTTATAATTAACCTACACTCCCTTCAAGGGTTATGGCGAGTAGCTTTTGGGCCTCTACGGCAAACTCCATCGGTAATTTGTTGAGCACTTCTTTCGCGTATCCGTTAACGATCAGGCTGATGGCCTTTTCTGAGTCGATGCCGCGCTGCTGACAATAAAACAATTGGTCTTCAGAAATTTTGGAGGTAGTAGCCTCATGTTCAACAATCGACGATTCGTTGCCTGTAGTGATGTAGGGAAAAGTATGCGCTCCGCATTTATCGCCCAGCAGCAACGAATCACATTGTGAAAAATTCCTTGAGTTGGTGGCTTTTTTTGCCACACGAACCATTCCGCGGTAGCTGTTGTTGCTATGACCCGCCGAAATACCCTTGCTGATTATGGTACTTTTGGTGTTCTTTCCGAGATGTATCATTTTCGATCCGGTGTCGGCCTGCTGGTAATTGTTGGTAACGGCCACCGAATAAAACTCACCAATGCTGTTGTCACCTTTTAACACACAGGAGGGGTATTTCCAGGTTATGGCCGAGCCCGTTTCTACCTGCGTCCAGCTGATTTTTGAATGATTTCCCCTACACAGTCCTCGTTTGGTAACGAAGTTATAAATTCCGCCTTTGCCCTCTTTATCGCCGGGATACCAGTTTTGGACGGTTGAGTATTTTACTTCGGCATTGTGTTCGGCAACAATTTCAACGATGGCCGCATGGAGCTGGTTTTCATCTCGTTGAGGGGCAGTACAACCTTCCAGATAGCTAACATACGAGCCCTCATCGGCCACGATCAATGTGCGTTCAAATTGGCCGGTATTGGCTGCGTTTATTCTGAAATAGGTCGACAATTCCACCGGACAACGCACTCCTTTCGGGATATAGCAAAACGAACCATCGCTAAAAACGGCAGAGTTAAGTGCTGCAAAATAGTTGTCGCGGTAAGGAACCACCGAGCCCATATGTTTTTTTACCAACTCAGGATGTTCCCTCACGGCCTCACTAAATGAGCAGAAGATAATCCCCTTTTTCGACAAAGTTTCGGTGAAAGTAGTCTTTACCGATACACTGTCGATTACTGCGTCAACGGCTACACCGGCAAGTACTTTTTGTTCTTCAAGCGATATGCCAAGTTTGTTAAAAGTGTCCAGTAATTCCGGATCTACTTCATCCAAGCTGCTTAAACTTGGTTTCTTTTTCGGTGCTGCATAATATATAATATCTTGATAGTCAATAGGGGGGTGATGCAAATGCGCCCAATTGGGTTCGGCAATAGTAAGCCAGTATTTAAAAGCCTTTAGCCGGAATTCAAGCATCCATTCAGGTTCGTTTTTTTTGGCAGAAATGAATCGAATGGTATCTTCAGTAAGCCCTTTTGGGGCGGTATCCATCTCTATATCTGTATAAAAACCGTATTTGTATTCTCCCGAAGTTACCTCATCTAATATGTTGTTGTGATCTTTGCCTTCAGCCATAACAATTGTTATTTAGAATAATTTAAAATAAGACTGCAAAATTACGAATTTATAATTAATCACGGGGCTACATAAAACACTAATGGTATTTTTGTCACTTGATTTCTTAAATAATGATTAGGTTGGTTTAATTCATTTCTCCGCATCTCCAGACCCGCCGGGTTGAGCAAAACCCGTCGGGTCGAAATCGAAGTCCTGTTGTTTTTCCCGACCCGGCGGATTGAAAAAACCCGGCGGGCTGAGATAAAAAACATCATGAACAACGGACTCGAAACACTGATTTAAGAAATCCTCGTTCGTTCTTCAATTATCAATGGGTATTCGGGGTTCATTATTCTCAATAATTTGTTGTTGTGTTGTTTCCGTTTGTGTCAAAAAAATGCAAACGCCAACGCCAGCCAACCTTTCTAAGGACATTTGTTTCTAAAAATCCTATCCCAGAGCGATCTTTTTCTGGGTTTGTTGTAGCGTTTTTGTTGCTTTTTCATTTCTTTCATTTGCTTTTTTGTGAGCTCACTCTGCGACTCCATGTGCTGCTTGTAAGCTTTGTCGAATTCAGCCTGCGTTTCCTTGTCTAATTCCTTTTGCACTTTTTCAGCCTGACGTTCGGCCTTGCCACCTTTTTTTCCAAAGATACAGCTCTGCGTAAGCATCAGGCTCATCCCGATAAGGATGATAAAGATGATTTTATAAAAACCTACATGTTTCATACCTCTGCAAAGGTAAGCTGATGATTGAAACTGCCAAGCACTCAAAATAAAAAAGTAGAAATTTCGTTTGGTGTAAACCGAATCGGATTAGGTTTACAAAAACAGAAAAACCCAATCCTCTCGGCATTAACTGCCTCTAATATGATATTTTTGCAAAATCAATAAGAAGCAATATAAAAGAATACATTATGCGTAAGGGTGTTATTTTCGGGTTATTTGCCATGGCTCTGCTGATTGTGGTTGGGTCGTGTAATAAGGGCAGTTTAAATCCTAACATCCCTAACGTTGTTATAAATGTCACCATCGATCCTAACAGCACAATCTTTCAGGAGCTAAACACGGCTGGAGGGTGGTTGTATTTGGACGAAGTGCCCGGAATGGTAATCCCGCTGGCAAGTCGTGGGGTAATTGTTTACCGTAAAAGTTTTAACGAGTTTAAAGCCTACGAACGCCAACCTCCCAACGATCCTTTTTTATGCTGCGATGAATATGGACGCAACTGTGGTAAATTAGTTGTGGGTGAGTATTATCCTTTTGCTATGGATACTTGTGCCAACAACATGTACTTGATGGACGACGGAAGTCTTTTTCAGGGAACAGGCCGCTATCCTTTAATAGAATACTACGCTGTTTACGATGGTTCGCTGTTGCATATTTACAATTAATCTTTGGCGACAATAGCCTCTGCTTCAAGACAAAAAACCCGGACAAGATCGTCTTATCCGGGTTTTTAATCATTAAGGAATAAATTATAATTCCTTTACAGCTTGAACAAACTGAGGGATTACCACGTTTACATCGCCAACAATGCCGTAGTCGGCAGCCTCAAAAATAGGCGCTTCCGGATCTTTGTTTACAGCCACAATAACTTTTGAGGAACTAACACCTCCCAGGTGTTGGATTGCGCCCGAAATGCCAAAGGCCAGATACAGATTTGGCGCAATAATTTTACCGGTTTGTCCTACATGTTCGCTGTGCGAGCGCCATCCTTCATCGCTAACCGGACGTGAACACGCCATGCCGGCACCAAGCAAATCGGCCAATTCTTCCAATCCGCCCCAGTTATCAGCACTTTTCATTCCGCGTCCACCGGAAACAACGATTTCAGCATCTGTCAGGAGCACCTTGCCTGTCACCTTGTTGGTTTCTTTCACCACCACCGTAAAGTCGCTATCTGATACCTGCGGATTAAACGCCTCTATTGTTTCGGTGTGGTTCATCTCTACGGGCTCGAACGAATTTTGTGCCAGCGTGATTACCTTGATCTCGCCCTCCACTTTAACCTCGGCGAAAGCCTTTCCGGTAAAAACTTTCTTTTTAACAATAAATGGATTCATGGAAAGAGGCAGCGCCATTACACCGGTTTCGAGACCTGCTTTCAGTCGCACGGATACGCGCGGCGCAAGTGCTTTTCCCAGGTTGTTATGTGCGAGCACAACCAAGGTTGCTTTTTCGGCTTCAGCGGCAGCCACAACAGCTTTTGACATGGCTTTGTTGTCGAGCGATTTAAAACGTTCATCCTCTACAGTAAGTACCTTGTCTGCACCATAGAGGCTCAATTTTTGAAGTTCCTCTTGTGCTACTTTTCCAATAGAAATAACGGTTACTGAAGCGCCTGTTTCTTTGGCTACAGCCGCCGCGTAGGACACCAGCTCAAAGCTGAATTTTTTGAATTTCCCGTCCCAGTTTTCTGTATATACTAATATCGACATGATTTTTATTCTTAAGTTATTAAAGTGCTTTTGCTTCTTCGTGCAACAACCTGACCAGTTCTTTTACATTGTCCTCGGCAACCATTTTACATGCTGCCTTTTTGGGGGGGAGTTCAAATTTCACAAAGGCGGTTCGTTCCTCAGCAGTTGAGGGATCAATTACTTTCAATGGTTTTGAACGTGCCATCATAATGCCGCGCATAGCTGGAATTCTGGGCTCTTTAGCTATTCCTTTTTGAACTACGGCAAGCACCGGTGTCGACACTTCGAGTTTTTGTGATCCGCCATCTATTTCACGATTAAACAATACTTTACCGTCAGCGATAGTTATCCCCGAAACGGCAGATACAGAGGAGATGTCGAGCAACTCGGCCAACATTCCACCCACGGCTGAACCATTGTAGTCAGAAGCTTCAATACCGGCTAATATTAAATCGTACCCTTCGGCAACCTGAGCCAGCTGAGAGGCCACTTCAAAGGCGTCTTTTGCTGCCACATTTACCCTAATGGCGTCATCAGCACCTACGGCGAGCGCCTTGCGTAAGGTTGGTTCGGTGGCCGGTGTGCCAACATTAGCAACCGTAATATGTGTAATGCTGCCTGCTTCTTTCAATTCAACCGCCCGTGTTAGAGCTAACTCATCCCATGGATTTATAATCCATTGAACGCCCGCATCGTCGAAAGCTGTGTTGTCAGCTTTAAACCTGATTTTTGTGGTCGTATCAGGCACGTTACTTATTAAAACCAATATTTTCATAAGATAATTATTTATTGAATGATTTAATTCATTGTGAGTTACAAAAAAGCAAAGAACAAATTTCGTAAAATTTTAATTGTAAATATTATGCATGCATATGAATGTTGACGTATGGTGCATAATTTATACAAAATTATAAATAGTATTTTATTGACAAGTTGTTCATTTGGACAATTAGCCTGATTATTTACGTAAATGACTATTGCCGAATATTCCGCCAAAGAAGAAACTACGACGTTGTGGCTCTCTGAAATGGCCTTCATTAACCCGCTGCACGTCTTCGATGGTATAAAAAGCATGCGGGTTATGGATGTTGATAATTTTCAGCGCTCCTTCCAGATCTTTTCTTTTAACAATACTGAACAACATCGACACCGGGCCGTTACGCCCTTCAGCATTTACAACAGTTACGGCATAGTTGGCTTCGCGCAGATGTGCGATTAGGTTTGAAGTGTCGCGTTTCGGGATAATGCGGATAACCACTGTTCCGATAGACATTTTCTCTACAATGACAATCCCGATGTAGTTACCCATTGCAAAGCCAGCGCCATAACCAATATAGCTCATAAAGTTATCGAGTTGTTGCATGATCTGCCCGATAGCCAACAGCCAGATGATGACTTCGACAAAACCAAGAACCGGTGCAAGGTACTTATATCCGCGTGAAACAAAGATGAGCCGGATTGTACCAACCGAAACATCCAGGATACGGGCAATGGCAATGAGTAAGGGCAGCACCACCCAATTGTAAATTTCAGGACTAATCCATTCTGGTATAATCATTTAATACTATTTAAGTTCTTGATGCAAAAATAGTTTAAAATGAAGGTTTTGAGCCTACACCACGATTATTTTTTAAATGTGCTGAGGTAAAAGGCTATCGGGCACTAAAATTTTGTATCTGATCAGTCTTCGTTAAACAGAAACAGGGACATATAAATAAACCGGTACAGCCCATCGCTCAGGCATCAGCTACTAAGAGCCGTTTATTCCACCGGGCTATTTCAGCACGGAACGCGAGATAACGATTTTTTGCACTTCGGAAGTTCCCTCGTAAATCTGGGTCAGCTTGGCTTCGCGCATCAACCGCTCAACGTGGTATTCTTTAACATAGCCATATCCGCCGTGGATTTGAACGGCTTCGGTGGTTACCTCCATGGCAATGTCGGCGGCATAGAGTTTGGCCATTGATCCTTCAATGGTAAACGACTTGCCATTGTCTTTTAGCCAGGCTGCTTTCAGGCACAGATTACGGGCATTCTCTATTTTTACGGCCATGTCGGCAATCTTGAAGGCAATCGACTGATGGTTTGCCAATACTGTCCCAAAGGCTTTTCTTTCTTTGGCGTAAGCTACTGCCCGCTCGTATGCCCCAGAAGCAATCCCCAATGCCTGGGCGGCAATGCCCAGTCGTCCGGCCTCAAGTACTTTCATGGCAAAGGTAAAACCAAAGCCATCCTCCCCAATGCGGTTCTCTTTTGGAACGGTTACGTCGTTGAACATCACCGAATGGGTATCGGAGCTTCGCATGCCCATTTTATCCTCGTGAGGTCCTAACGTTATACCCGGAGTGTTTTTATCCACGATGAAGGCATTAATGCCCTTATGTCGCTTGTCGGGATGGGTTTGAGCCATAACAAGATAAACCGAAGCAGAATTGGCGTTAGATATCCAGTTTTTAGTTCCGTTTATAAGGTAATGATCTCCTTTGTCGATGGCCGTTGTGTGCTGATGGGTGGCATCCGACCCGGCTTCAGGCTCTGAAAGCAAAAACGCGCCAATTATTTCACCACGTGCAAGAGGTTTCAGGTATTTTTGCTTTTGCTCTTCGTTGCCATATTTTTGCAATCCGTAACAAATCAACGAGTTATTAATCGACATGATCACAGCCACGGAGGCATCCACTTTTGAAATCTCTTCCATGGCCAACATATACGAAACGGTATCCATGCCACCGCCGTCATATTTTGGGTCAATCATCATGCCCAAAAATCCCAGTTCACCAAGTTTTTTTATGTGGTTGGCCGGAAAAATGGCTTTTTCATCACGTTCGAGCACATCCTGCAATAACTCACGTTGAGCAAAATCGCGTGCAGCCTGCTGAATCATTAATTGTTCTTCTGTAAATTCAAAATTCATTTTTTTAGTATTACTGTATAAGTTACGAATTTAACATCTTTATGTTTAGAAGCTAATCTAAATAATCACTATATCTCATTCTGTCAGCCGATTGCCGAAATTCCAAAATCAATTTGTCAACAATTTCATTTGCTGAAAGTTCTCTGTCGATCATGGAGCTCACCTGGCCAATTTCGAGTTCGCCATATTCCACGTCGCCCTCGAACATGCCCGCTTTGGCTTTGCCTTTACCTAGTATAATGGACAATTCATCGCGTGAAGCACCCCGATTTTCTGCCTGAACCACCTCATCAAAAAACTTGTTTTTAAGCAACCTTACCGGGACAAGTTTTTTTAATAGCAGTCTGGTGTCGCCCTCAGAGGCTTCGATAACAGCCTGTTTAAACTGCCAGTGGGCTGAGGATTCTGTACTTGCGGCAAACAGGCTGCCTATTTGCACCGCATCAGCGCCCAAGGCCATAGCCGCATACATAGCACTGCCGGACGAAATTCCCCCGGCGGCTATAAGCGGTGTCTGAATCAGGGGGCGTAGTTGCGGAATGAGCACCATGGTTGTCGTTTCTTCCGCACCGTTGTGACCACCGGCTTCAAATCCTTCGGCAACAATGGCATCAACACCTGCAGCGGCTGCTTTTAGTGCAAATTTAGTGTTAGCTACCACATGGGCCACTGTGATGTTATGCTCTTTGAGCAAAGCGGTGTATTTGGCCGGATTTCCTGCCGAAGTAAAGACGATTTTAACCTGGTGGCGAAAGATAATCTCCAGCAGTTCTTCTGTTTGCGGGTACAAAAGCGGAATATTGACGCCGAAAGGCTTATCGGTAGCTGCTTTACATTCTTTGATGTGTTTTTCCAGCACATCCGGATACATCGACCCGGCTCCGATTAACCCTAATCCCCCGGCGTTGCTAACCGCTGAGGCCAGTTGCCAACCGCTACACCATATCATGCCCCCCTGTATGATCGGGTATTTTATACCAAACAGGGAAGTAATTCGGTTTCTTTCCACTTTCTTACGAAATTACCTTAATCATTTCTTCCACTATGCGGTTCGCCCCCACTTCAATATCGGTAATGGTAGCGTCCAGCATGTAACAAGGTGTTGAGAACACGTTAAACTGTTCATCCCAGACAACCTGTCCGTGGGTGGAAATTTTGTGTGTCCCTCCCATGGTTTCGATAGCTTTAATCGTACCCTCATCATTACCGATAGTTACCTCAACCCCTTCGAGTATTTTGGCAATCATGGCCGGGGCAATACACAGCGCACCGACAGGTTTTTGAGCCGAAACCATTTCAAATACAGCCCTTTCCACTTCGGGTGTTACTTTTGCCGACGGGCCTTCGATAGCCAATGGAAAAAAGTTTTTGGCCACGCCAAATCCACCTGGAAAAATTAGCGCATCGTAGTCGTTGGCCGAAAAATCAGACAGCCGCTTAATTTCACCGCGCGCTATACGGGCAGCTTCTACAAATACATTTCTTTCCTGATGCATCTCGCTGCCATCCACATGATTAACCACATGATGTTGGAGTATATCGGGGGCGAAGCATTGGTAAGCAGCGCCTTGTCGTGCAATGGCCAGCATAGTTAATACAGCCTCCTGGATTTCTGCTCCGTCATAAACGCCACATCCGGCCAATACAACGGCAAATTTTTTAGTTTTCATAGCATCCCTTTTAGCTTCTCGACAGAATATCTTTTGCCTTAAGTGCAAAAGTACGCAAATGCAACGCTGGCGGTATTCTTTGAGAGTTTATAATTTTACCTGCTAAAATATAGAAAATTTCTCAACCTATAATAAACCGGCAACTATTTTTCCGCTCCCCGGTTTCATTGCTTTCAATATCTTTGTCGCCCTGAACTAATTGGTCGCTTATGTTTAAGAATATCCCGCACACCTATGTAATAATCTTTTCCATCATTCTTTTGTCGGCAATGCTCACCTGGATTATTCCCGGAGGCGTATACGAAAGGCAGAAAATCGAGGTCAACGGGGTTGAGCGTACGGTTATCGATAAAGATTCCTTTCACCATGTTGACAACGAACCGCAGACCTGGCAGGTGTTTTCCGCTTTTTTTAAAGGGTTTACCCGACAGGCCGGAATCATTGTTTTTATTTTGATGATCGGCGGAGCTTTTTGGATTGTGAACAGCACCAAAGCAATTGATATCGGGATTCTTTCGTTTTTGGAGACAGCCAAAAGACTGGAGAAAAACAAGCTGTTGCGGCGAATTGGTGTCAACAACATCATTATTGTGCTGGTGATGCTTGTTTTTAGTGTTTTTGGGGCGGTTTTTGGCATGAGCGAAGAAACGATAGCTTTCATCATTATTCTTGTTCCTCTGTCTATTTCGATGGGATATGACAGCATCGTTGGCGTATGCATGAGTTTTGTGGCCGCAGGACTGGGGTTTGCCGGGGCAGTGCTTAATCCTTTCACTATCGGGATTGCGCAAGGAATTGCCGACTTACCTTTGTTTTCAGGCTTTGGCTATAGGTTATTCAGCTGGTTTGTGATCAATTTAATAGGCATAGCCTGGGTGCTGATTTATGCCCGCAAGATCAAAAAGAACCCGAAGCTATCACCTGTTTATGAAACAGATTCGTATTGGAGGAAGCATGTAGAGGTTACAGATCAGGAACTTAAATACCACACGCCGAAGTCGGCATGGGTTGTGTTTTTATTAACGACCACCGCCCTGGTTATTTTTGCCTTCATCTATCCTGTTACCACAATGTCTATCGGACATGCCTCACAAACACTGCCCATGTTGCCGATAACAGCATTTTTGTTTATCCTCGCAGGAGTGCTTAGTCTGAGAAAGTCGATCCATTTTTTCATCCTTACGCTGCTGATGTTCACGATTATCTATTTAATTGTCGGGGTGATGGGATACAGTTGGTATATAGAAGAGATTGCGAGCTTATTTCTGGCCATGGGTCTGTTATCAGGTGCAGCTATTGGTTACAGTGCCAACAGAGTGACCCGGTTATTTATCGAAGGGGCAGGTGATATTCTTTCAGCAGCAATGGTAGTTGGGCTGGCGGGGGGTATATTGGTAATTCTTGAAGACGGACGAATTATCGACACCATTCTGAACAGTGTAGCCGGATCGATGGAGGGGATGGGTAAGTTTGGTACGGTATCGGTAATGTATGCTATTCAAAACCTGATCAATGTCATTATTCCCAGTGGTTCGGCCAAGGCGGCCCTGACCATGCCGGTGATGGCTCCCTTTTCCGATTTGGTTAATCTCTCGCGTCAGGCAACAGTGATGGCTTTTCAGTTTGGAGATGGATTTACCAACATGATTACGCCAACATCAGGTGTTTTAATCGGAGTGTTAGGCGTGGCCCGTATACCCTACGATCGCTGGGTGAAATGGATTTGGCCGTTTATGCTTGTACTCATTCTGTTGGGATGGCTTTTGTTGATTCCAACAGTTACACTCTCATTAAGTGGTTTTTAGATGTTTTGTCTGGGAGCTTTATTTTTCACCGTGTTACAAGACTTAATTGTTAGACACACTCTAAATTAGAAAGGTGTTATGCGGTTAATAATTAATTTATTACATTTGCCACCTTGTTTAAAAACCGCTTGTCGGTTAAACAATTGAATGATAAGGATATTCGATGAAGGCCTACACGTTTTAAATTTTCTGGAACACGAAATATCCCCAACAATTTAAAAGTTACAAACACTAATAATTTTATAAAGGATGAAGGTTTACGACACAAAAAACATCAGGAACATCGCACTGATCGGTGGAGCAAAATCCGGTAAAACAACCATGGCCGAGTCGATGCTGTTCGAAGGTAAAATGATTAACAGAAGGGGATCAGTTGAAGATCACAACACGGTTTCAGACTACCGACCCATTGAAATCGAACGTCAACATTCTGTTCACTCTTCGCTTCTCTACACTATCTACAACGACACAAAAATCAACATTCTTGATGTCCCGGGATTTTCCGATTTCGTGGGTGAGGCCATTGCTGCCTTAAGTGTATGCGATACCGCCATTATGATGGTCAACGGCCAATCAGGAGTTGAGGCTACCACCGAAACGGCCTGGAAGCAAACCGAGGTTGCTAATACACCAGTAGTTTTCTCCATGAATCAGCTCGACCATCACGGTGCAAACTTTGATGAGGCTGTTAATGCGCTTAAAGACTATTTCGGTGATAAAGTTACTGTAGCTCAGTATCCGGTAAATGGCGGTGAAGGCTTTAACACGGTGATCGACCTGATTTTGATGAAACAGCTTACTTTCAATCCTAATGGTGGCGAGCCTATAGTGAGTGAAATTCCGGCTTCTGAAAAAGACAAAGCCGAAGATTTGCACCTGGCATTGGTTGAAAGGGCCGCTGAAGGTGACGAAGCTTTAATGGAAAAATATTTCGAAAACGACACCCTTACTCTCGAAGAAATGCGTGAAGGCATAAGAAAAGGGTTGGTTACCAGAACAATATTCCCGGTTATGTGTTCATCTGCCAAACATGGTGTGGGCACATCACGGCTGCTTGACTTTATCGTTAACTCCTGTCCGTCGCCAGACGTAATGCCTGCTGTAAAAACGAAGGGTGGAAAAGAGTTTAATTCGCAAGCCCAAGATCCGGTAGCTATGTTTGTCTTCAAAACCTCCATCGAACAACACCTGGGAGAGGTTTCATTCTTCAAACTTTTTGGCGGAACACTTACCGAGAGCGCTGACTTAATTTGTCCTCGTAACGGGCACAAAGAGCGTCTTTCGCAACTGTTTGTTCTGAATGGCAAAAACCGTGAAAAAGTTGACAAAGTAATGGCCGGTGATATAGCCATTGCCATCAAGCTTAAAGACATTAAAACCGGTGATTCGCTGATGGATCCAAAAATTGGCGACGATGCTTTCCCAGGCTTAAAAGTTCCTAAAGAACTGTATACCGTTGCCGTGAAAGCCGAAAACTCAACCGATGACGAAAAAATGGCCGGAGCGCTACATGAAATGCACCGCACCGATCCTACCATCGAAGTTGGATTGTCGCGCGAACTTAAACAGATGTTGATTAAATCGCAGGGCGAATTTCATTTGAACACCATTAAATGGTATTTGAAAAACGTATATAAGATTGAAGTAGAAACATTTGCTCCAAAAGTACCTTACCGCGAAACCATTACAAAATCAGCCCGTGCCGACTATCGTCACAAAAAGCAATCAGGTGGATCAGGCCAGTTTGGCGAGGTTCATTTGATGATTCAACCTTATGTGGAAGGGTATAAGCACCCAACCGATTTTCCGGTCAGAGGTACAGAAGAGCATGATTTGCCATGGGGCGGAAAGCTGATGTTCCACAACAGTATCGTGGGAGGGTCTATTGATGCACGTTTTATGCCTGCTATTTTAAAAGGTATTATGGAACGCATGACCGAAGGGCCACTCACCGGATCTTATGCCCGCGACATCGTGGTATATGTCTATGATGGTAAAATGCACCCGGTCGACTCAAACGAAATTTCGTTTAAACTCGCCGGTCGTCATGCTTTCAGCGAAGCCTTTAAAGCTGCCGGCCCGAAAATTATGGAACCTATTTACGATTTGGAAGTAAGAGTTCCGGAAGATATGATGGGCGCTGTAATGACCGACCTGCAAGGACGTCGTGCCATAATCATGGGCATGGAAGCTGCCGGAAAAAATCAGGTAATAAAAGCTAAAGTTCCCGGTGCTGAAATGAGTAAATATGTCACCTCATTAAGCGCTATTACCTCAGGTAGAGGAACGTTTAGCCTTGAATATGATGCCTATCAGCAGGTTCCAACGGATGTTCAGGAAAAGCTTTTGAAAGAGTACGAAGAATCACAAAACGACGAAGATTAGTCGTTGGTTCTTTTACGAAATTAAAAAAAGCGTCCTTCTACAGGGCGCTTTTTTTGGAAAAAGTTGATTAGAGGCTAAAATGTGTTTGACACCGTAACTTATACATACGAATAGATGAAAACTGCCATTTTTGTTGCTGCCTGCTTCTTCTCTTTTCTTTGGGTTATGGGGTCATCAGCCGACTCCTTGCATAAAACACAACCATACCGCTACGATACCAGTTACATCGAGAGTTATCGCGATCTGTTTCACTTAACTTTGGTGGGGGTAAACAAGCAAACCGGACTAACCCTGGCCAACGTGAACAGCGATTATGATTTAACTTTTAAAACCAACAATCCTTTCGGATATGGCATAGCGCTTGATTACAAATGGGCTACATTTGAGTATACCAAAACCATTAAGGGTCTGGAGTTACGTCCGGAGAAAAAAGGCGAGAGTGATGCGTTTGCCTTCAGGTTTGGTTTTACCGGACGGAAATTTCGTTTTAATTTTTTCGTTCGTTCCACCACAGGTTTTTATCTGGATAATGTTGAAGATTACGACCCCAACTGGTTTTCAAAACAGGCCGATTACCCACATTTCGACAGCCTGAGCAGTTTAGCAGTAGCCGTTTCCGTTTACTATACTTTCAACTATCGAAAGTATTCAAATACGGCAGCACTATGGCAAATCGACTGGCAAAAACGCAGTGCAGGATCGCCAGTACTGGGCTTTTTGGCCAACGTGGAAAATATTGCCACCTCCTCTCCCTTGTTGTTAAACGATACCCTGCTAACCATAAATTACTATCCTGATTTTAAAGCAGGAAGCTCTCTTAAAATTGGATTATCAGGGGGTTACATGCATACCTTTGTTATAAAAAAGCGGTTTTACGTTCATGGTGCACTTATCCAGGGTTTCCTTTATTCGCGCAGTTTGACCGAATTTTATAATGACCAGAGTGCACAAACAGCCAATGCTTTGGGTGCTTCGCTGTACTCGCGGCTAACCGCAGGCTACAATGGCAAAAAAGTATATGGAGGGGTTTTCTTTGTTTCCGACGTGTTTATTGATGATTTTTTTGGCGACTTGTACACCGTTAACACCTATACCTATCTTAGGATTTATATTGGATACCGATTTCCCATAAAAACACCCGGATGGATGAGGAAGTTTAAGCTTTAAGGTGTTTTGGGTTTGTATTAGTACTGTACAAACAATAAAAGCCGCCTGTTAGGGCGGCTTTTAAAGGCTATAGGAGCTATATAGAGTAATTTATTGAAGGGCCATAATGCTGGTGTCGAATGGGATATCTTCGATATATTCTTCATCCTGAAGGGTAAATGTCAGGCTTGTGGCTGCCATTTCTTCGGTATTGAAGGGGATATCATTAATGTAGGTTTCTTCTGCCAAAGGGAAGCAGGCTGTTAAGCTGGCATCGCACAGGCTGTCGAAAATGGCTTCGGTGCTGAACGGAATATCGTTAATGTATGCTTCTTCGGGTAGTTCAGGTACACTTGGAGGAGGAGTTAGGGCGTTTGCTGACAGAGTAAGGGTTAGCAGTGCGAGAGCGAAAGTGTATTTAATTATTGTTTTCATGACATTTTATTTTTTATAGTTTCAATGTTTATGAAGCAAAACTACTGCGAAAACGTCCGCTGGTAAATGCTTATTAGGTTAATGGGGGAACTCTTTCGGTGAATGGGGAAATAGGTCGGCCAAAGCGGCCGAAATTTATCCGAAGCTGGTGGTTGGGGGGATTAATACGCGAAAAACCTCATCCAATGGTCAGGTTTAGTCGACTACATTTCTACCAAAGCAACAAAAGCGGTTTTGTCATCGGCGGTTTTTTGTCCGCGATACATGCCTTTTACAGAAGTGTTGTATTGAATATCAATTCGTTCGCCAAGCTTACACTCGCTAAAATAGGTAAGCTGAACAAACTTTGGCATAGTTTTTAGGTGATTAAAATACATGGCATCCGTAAGCCAATCGAAGTATTTGCGGGCATTGGTATGGCCGTTCATGTCCATATCAGAGTATTTAGGAGTCACCTCAAACAAGGTTTGGTAGTCAGGATTTCGGCTGATATGGGGCAGTTCTCGCGTAAGCGACTGATCGGTTGAGGTATAAGCTTCTACATCCACATACTTGTCGATACGCTGAGGACGTCGGCTGGTCAGGTCGATGATGAACCATTCTGAAGTGGCTTTACAGATAATATCTCCTTGAGAGTTGGTCACTTTAAAATCGCGAAAAGCAGCAAGACCTTGTACAACCCGTGGCCATGTTTCAACCAAAACCATTTCCTGCCAATGAGGCATGCTAATGATTTCCAGGTTGATGCGAAACAGTACCCAGGAGGCGTTGTGGACACTGGTTTGCGAAAAGCCAAAACCCAGATGTTCGGCATGCAAGGTGGCCGCCCGTTGCAACATAATGTTTAGCCCTGTTAAGGTAAGTTCTCCGTTCAAACTAATGTCGTCCCAATGTACCTTAAAATGTTCGCGCCAGATTTTTTCCACAGTTTTTTTTGCAAAGATACCAGCAATTTTAAACAGTTCAAACGAAAGTGTTGCATCAGCCAAAATGGAAAACCCGGAAAAATTAACATGAGTCTGTTCGTTTTTGTTTACTTTAGTAACTCTAAACGTACGGGTATGTTGTTTTTTTGGCGTGTCTTATTTGTTATAACGATATCATTTACAATGTTTTCGTGCTCAAATCAACACAATTCTGTTTCGGAAAACGGCACGGATCGCCGTACAAAAGCCGGACATGGTGAAGCCAACCAGGTGTTTAAATCGGGAAAACTACGTGCTGTTACCAACTACGGATCATTGAGTTATTTTATTTATCGTGGCGAGCCCATGGGCTATCAGTATGAGTTACTCAGGAATTTATGCACCTACCTGGATGTTGAATTAGAGCTGATTCTGGAAAAGGACCTGTTGAAATCGATCGAAATGCTCAGGAATGGAGAAGTTGATGTGTTAGCTATGGGACTTACGATGACCAAGAGCAGACAGAAAGAATTGCTTTTTACCGATCCGATCCTGATCACCCGTCAGGTGCTGGTGCAACGCAAACCCGATGGGTGGAGGACAATGGCCACAGCCGATGAAATTGAATCGCATCTGATCCGCTCTACCCTTGATCTGGCCAACAAGGAAATATATGTGGAGGCCGGAACAGTGTTCGAAACCCAACTGTACAAACTAAGTGATGACATCGCTGACTCGATTCTGGTTGTTGCCGACCAACGTGAAGTAGAACAGCTGATTACTGCGGTTGCTTCAGGCGAAATAGACCTGACAGTTGCCGATGAACATGTTGCCTTGGTCAACCGGAGGTATTACCCCAATTTAGATGTTTCAACTCCCTTAAGTTTTCCGCAAAAAGTGGCCTGGGCATTAAATGTTCAACAGCTGGTTTTGGCCGATACCATTAACAGCTGGATAACAAAGTTTAATAACGACTTGGTTTCCAGGCTTATTTTTAATAAGTATTTTAAAAATCCACGATCGGGACAGATTTCGCGCAGTCATTTTTATTCCTACAAAGGAGCTCACCTTTCTCCTTACGATTCGCTCATTCAACAGGGGGCATCGCTTATCAATTGGGATTGGCGTTTGTTGGCTTCCTTAATTTATCAGGAGTCTGAGTTTAAACCCACGGTCACCAGCTGGGCGGGAGCATTTGGCTTAATGCAGCTGATGCCATCAGTGATGGAAACCTATGGAATTGACTCTACGGCCACTCCTAAGCAACAAATACTGGCCGGGGTAAGTCATCTGAAAAGCATGGAGCAACAACTGCCTGCTGAAATTACCGATTCACTTCAACGGGTATTGTTCACTATGGCCTCGTATAATAGTGGATTAGGACATGTGCTTGATGCACGCCGGTTAGCAGAAAAGTACGGATTTGATGCCAACCAATGGTTAGATCACACAGAACAATTTATTTTAAAGCTCTCAGAGAAAGATTATTACACACAACCCGAAGTCTATTACGGGTATCTACGCGGACAGGAAACTTATGATTTTGTCAGGCAAATTACCGATCGGTACGGCCATTATGTCAATTTGATCTATGACGAATCAGATGAAAATCAGTAATTAAGGGGGGCTGCTATTTTTTTTCTGAGGAGTCTTCTTTTTTATTCTCATCATTGCCAATACCGTCCTTAAACTCTTTCACTCCTTTACCTAAACCACGCATGAGTTCAGGAATTTTTTTCCCTCCAAAAAGCAGTAAGATAATAACAACAATGATAATTATCTCCGGCGTTCCAATCCAGCCGGCATGTTGAACATAGGCAATAGTTAGTGGTAAGTTCATGGTGTATACATTTAAAAAAGTTGCAACAAAGATAAATAAAAACAACCTCTGCTAAAGTTTTGTTGTCATTTGATTACTTTTGCTCCACTTAAAAAAAAATGTATATGCGATTTTATGTTTCTGCGATAATTTGGCTTCTTATGGCCTCTTCCATACTAGTAGCTCAGGATCGAAAACGAGATTACCGTAAACTCCATTATCTCTCAGAGGAAGAGATGAACAGCAAGGTAGATTTGTCGCGTGGTTTTACTCCTACCGATCCGCCTTCAGGCATTGTCCGCAATGTAGCCGAATTCGACCAAATGCAGAGTGTCCTAGTAAGGTATCCGTTTGGCGTTCCCGTTGAACTGATTCGGGAAATGGCAGAAAACACGCTGGTTACTACTATTGTAGCCAATGCCGGAGAGCAGCAAACTGTAATAAACACCTATACCAACAGTAATGTTAATCTGGATAATTGTGCATTTCTAATAGCGCCTACTGATAGCTATTGGGTTCGGGATTATGGTCCCTGGTTTGTTTTCGACGGAGATAAAAATCCCGGAATTGTTGATTTTCCTTACAATCGTCCCCGACCCAACGACAACAACATTCCTTCCGCTGTTGCCGAGAACCTGGGCATCGACCTCTATGGCATGAATTTGATCAGCACAGGAGGGAATTACATGTGCGATGGTATGGGAAAAGCGGCCAGCACAGATCTGGTATGGGAGGAGAACCCTGGCTTGACACAGCAGCAAGTTGGCGACTATGTTTCAGATTATCTGGGCAATCCAACTTACTTGGTCACCTCCGATCCTCTGGGTGATTACATCAAACACATCGATTGCTGGGGAAAATTCCTTTCGCCCGGAAAAATCCTGCTCGGACAAGTTCCACCAACAGATAACAGATACCAGGATTTTGAAGACATGGCCAATTATTTTGCCAATACCAACAGCTCCTATGGCTATCCGTATGAGGTGGTTAGGGTGTTCACACCCGGAACTTATCCCAATACTCCCTATACAAACTCTCTGATTTTGAATAAAAAAGTGTTTGTTCCCATCACAGGGAGCCAGTGGGACGACGAGGCTCTGGCCGTGTATGAAGAAGCCATGCCGGGTTACGAAATCATTGGCGTGATGTATAATGGTTGGGAAAATACAGATGCGTTGCATTGTCGCACCAAAGGCATCGCCGACCTCGGCATGTTGTACATCAAACATTATCCTATACTTGGCGATATCTATTACTCAGATCATTATGAAATAACTGCCGAGGTAATAGCTTATAGCGGCGAGTCGGTGTACCAGGATTCAGTGTTTATTTACTACCGAACAAATTCAGGCGATTACACCCACACGTTGATGACTCAGGTGGATGGAGATACCTATACGGGTACGATAACCGGAATAAACCAGGGCGATCTGGTAGAGTATTATTTATTCGCTGCCGATGCGTCGGGACGCAGGTCGTTTAGTCCTTATATCGGTCAGCCAGATCCTTTTGAATTTCAGGTGGCTACCTTGCCTGGAATCGATTTTAATCCTGATTCTGTGCTGTTTACCACCATGGAGGAGATGCTGATTGGTTTACCACTTCATCTGGTTAACAACACCTCCAGCGGACTGATGATCAGTTCAATTACCGAAATGGGTGAGGAATTCTTATGGTATGTGGAAGAAATGCCACAACTTCCACTTTTCCTTTCCGGGAACGACAGCCTTTCACTCAACATATTATGCGAAATACCTGTAAAATTGATTGGCGATATAGTTGTGGATACATTGTATGTGACCACAGTTTCAGGTGTTTATCCAGTGCCCATCATGATCGACAGCGACCTGCTCATTTCAGGGAATGTAGAGAAGCAAAAAACGGATTTTATTCTTTATCCCAACCCGGCGAGTACACATATTCAGTTTGCTATGAGTGCCCCTCCAAAGGGAGAAATTCACCTTTCTTTATACCGACTTACAGGAGAGCTTGTCGTAAAAACCCGGCTTCAGGCAAATGGAATGGTGTGCCGCTACGAGCTGCCTGCAGATTTATCTTCAGGTACTTACCTGTATGAAATAACCGATGGATACGGAAGAAAAACGGGAAGATTGGTTGTGATAAAATA